>JBGSPC010000118.1:0-2369 GCA_041738805.1 Terrimicrobiaceae bacterium
TGCTCGGGAAAATCTGATGCCGCTCTTGGTTCTGATGATCGCGATCATCTGGAGTCTCGCGCCTCAGTTGCTGGAGGCGAAAGGTACAGCTTGGCATCCGCGGCTGCTTGGCTATGGGTATGACTGCCCGGCCGAAGGCAATCTGTGGCTACGACAGGCACCAGCACCTGCGTGTTTGCGCACTGCTGAGGCTCTTCCTGTCAGACGTGCCATCTGCGACGGGAATACCTTCGTCTGCGCATCTGTCAAGTTCACCGGCAAAGAAAGAGATGCCGAGACGGGCCTCGACTACTTTGGGGCGCGGTATTTGTCGGCGGCGCAGGGGCGCTTTACGAGTCCGGATGCGCCGTTCGCCGATCAGCATGTTGGCGATCCCCAAAGCTGGAACCTCTATAGCTACGTTCGGAACAACCCGCTACGCTATACCGATCCGACTGGTCGTTGCTTACGTCCGAACGAGACCGCTGAGAGCTGCGGCGACTATTTGATAGGCGGGGCCAAAGCCATAGGAAACATTCCGAGCGACATCGTGAATGCCCCGAACCGCTTGACGAATATCCTTATTGCGCCTTTCACGGACTACCAGTTCGCAGATTTGATTCCATCGACCTTCGCGCCTGCGAATGAGGACCAACGTCAGGGCATGGAGGCAATGGGAGTGGCCATGATGGTTACGCCTGTCGCCGAGGCTGCTGCTGGAAAGGTCGCTCAGGTTGCCGGCACGGGCGTTGCGGTGGAAGCTGGAACCGGTGCGACAAGAACTGGAGTCCAGGCCAACAAATTGGCGGGCGATGCTTTCCGCGATCAGGTTGCCGCGGGCTTGTCAGCAGAAGGACGCGGCGTCCAGACCGAGGTTTACAAGAAGACGCCATTTGGTGGCCGGAGGGTAGACATCGAGGTGAGTGACAGGCCTGGTGGGACTGTGCTGGGCGGAATAGAGACGAAGGCTGGCAATTCGCCCTACAAGCCTTCGCAACGTGCAAAGGATGAATACCTACGAGGCCAGGGCTATCCAGTCAACGTGGTCCGCGAACCCAAGAAGAGGTAACCGCAATGGCAGACGACGACCCATTCAAGAAGCTATTGGCCGAAGTCGCTGTGGCCCTGAAGAGAAAGGGGTTCCAACGCACCAAGAACACCTTCTGGTCTTCGGGTGCCCCGAATTGGGCAATCATCCAGTTTCAACGCAGCACCAAGAGTACGGCTCAGGTGACTTCCTTCACGATCAACTTGGGGACCGCTTCAAAGGCACTGCTTGGATTTTTTGGTAAGCCAGACAGGATGCCAACGATCGACGAATGCCACTGGCGTCAACGGATTGGTTTCACGCTCCCAACTGCTGAGGATCGGTGGTGGAATCTCACACAAACCGAGGTCTCAAGTGTCGCACGTGAGGTGATTGAGGCTCTTTGTCGGTTTGGATTGCCGGCGATTCAGGCCCATTTGTCAGACGGATCGCTGAAAAAGGAGTGGGGGTCGGGATGCGCGCCGGGGCTGACAGAAACTGATCGACTCAAATTCTTGTCCGCGCTCCTCAAGATTGAAGGTTCGGAGGTTGAATCACGAGCGGTCGCCGATAGCTTGAGGACTAGGTCTGAAGGGACGGCTACTGTCGGCCTAACCCGAACGCACCTGGAAAGACTTGCTTCAGAGAAGCGCGGTGTGTAAAGAGTTGATTGGGCTCTGGATCACGGACCCGCAGGATATCGAATCCCTGGCCGAATACGGTGAAGTGTCGCTCCAGTTTGGGCCCGACGGACAGTTGGCCTACTCTATCCATCAAGAAGGCACGCGACAGATCATGCTACTGACATATCGAGTGGAAGGAAACACTCTGATCCTTGACCAGCCTTCGAAGCCGCGCGAAGAGTCGGTGGGATTTAAGATCACACCAGAGGACAAGCTGGTGGTGCTCTCCCAGCCTGTGCCTTCGACCTATGTACGCGTCTCGGGTGGTACGCTTCCTTCGGCTCCGACGGCTAGTTTGAACTGATCTCGCTGAGCGGCTCCAAAGCAATACGGAGTAACCACGCGGAATCAACGAGTTCGCGAGAATCGATGAGAAATGCCCTCTTGCAGAATCAACAGGTTACCGCCGCGTATAACCTTGCGGCGAAGCTTGAAGCCGTGAAAATCGCGCAGGCCTCGTGCGGACAACAGGTTACCGACTGGTAACGTTGTGTAACCAAAAAGATCCCGGAAGCCGCTTTCAGCGGCTGAAAAGTGGGGAGACACGACACCACCGAGCGGGTTGCTGCAGAGAGGAAACTTTCGCGGCGCCTCCGGTTCTTTAGCGTAGCCTACTGTGGTAATGCGGTCTTGCAAGGAGCATGGCGTCACTCCGATGACATTGACCGTGATGACGAGAT
>JBGSPC010000137.1:0-14911 GCA_041738805.1 Terrimicrobiaceae bacterium
AGGACCCGGTGAGCCCCCCACTGAGCCGCAAGAAACTCCTCATTTCCCAGTCCGTTTTGCAGCGTCAGAAGGAGGGTTCCCTCCTTGATCAGCGGGGGAAGAATTTCCGGGAGGTCTTTGTTGGAAGTGGCTTTGACGGCAATGATGACCAGGTCGCAGGGGCCGATGGTCTCTGCGTGGTTGTGCGCATGAATTTCCGGGAGGTGAAGATCGCCGGTCCCGATGCTTTTGATGTGGAGGCCTTGGGTTTTTGCCGCCTCATAACCCGAGCGCATGAGAAAGTGAACCCTTCTGCCCGCATTGGCGAGGTGTCCCCCGTAATACAGTCCGATGGCCCCGGAGCCCACGATGGCGATCTTTTTCCCCAATGGAATCAGCGGCTTCTTGAGAAACCAAAAAAAGCTTCGGCGGTGGTGGATGTTTCCTCGGCAACTTGGGCCGGGGAAATTTTTCGCAGGTCAGCGATTTGATTAGCAATCAGCGCGGTGTGCCATGGTTCGCAGCGTTTTCCGCGATGGGGGGCCGGAGCCAGGTAGGGGCAATCGGTTTCCACCATGTACCCATCGGAAGTCACAGCCGCAGCGGCCTCCTGCACCTGGCTGGCGTTTTTGAAGGTCACAATCCCGGTGAAAGAGATGAGGTGTCCGAGTTTCCGAATCTCTTCAGCCATCTCCGCCGTTCCGCCAAAACAATGAAAAACCCCGCGAACTTTGCCTGTGTAGGGTCTCAGGATTTCCAGGGTGTCGGCCCAGGCATCCCGCTGATGGATCACCACGTTCAGCCCCAACTCCACCGCGAGGTCGAGTTGCATGCGGAAGGCATCCATTTGCGCGGATTTGTAGGCGCCGTTGAGGAGGTCCGCGTGGGTGGCCTCCGCAGAGCCGGCCCCCAAGGCGGCAAGGGCCGGAGAGGGCGCAGGTTCGGAACCCGGAAGGTTATGATAATCAAGTCCGGTCTCGCCGATGGCAACCACCTTGGGGTTGAGAGCGAGTTCTCGAAGCTGCGGCAGAAAATCCGCGATTTCCTCCTCCACATTTGTGGGGTGAACTCCGATGACGGCATAAACCCCCGGATTCGCATCTGCCAAAGCAACAGCCCGCGCACTGCTTTCCAAGCCGGTGCCAATGCTCACAATTCTTGTGACTCCATTTTCAGCAGCCCGCAGAATCACCTCCGCCAAATCATCCGCAAAGTCGGGGTAATCCAAATGCGCGTGGGTATCTATCAGCATGGAATAAGCAAAAGAGGCCGTGTTCTATTTCTTTTTTGAGAAGCCCGAGAATTCCCGGACACGCTCTTCCAGTTCTTTATTGCGTGCTTCGAGGCGTGCAATCACATCCTTGGCTGCATTCAGGTATCTTTGTTTCTCCAGGAGGGATTGTTCGAGTTCACGGACCCTGCGCTGGAGATTCGCACGGATCCCGCCTTTGAGAGGCTGTTGACTGAGCGCGTTCAGTTCCTCATCGCCCTCGCTCAGGGACTCGGGAGCCGGAGCCTGTTGAGCCGCGATAAAAAATTCTGTGTCCTTGAGAGCAAATTCCTGCTGGTTCATGCAGTTGATAACCCTCGTCTCCGGGGAGATCTCGCCGCTGCCGGCAAAAAGCAGAAGTGTTCCGCTCGTGGTGGGGCCGTAAAGCAAGTCATGACCCAACTCCACCAGCCAATCCATTTCCAACTCGGTGATCATCGGAGGGCGGGTCCACGAGGCCTGGTCGGTCGAAACCAAATCCTGGGGGTTGAGTTGCGCTGTCTGCGCCCAGGTGCGGATCTTTTCGAAACGCACGGGGCCAAAAACCTCACCGTTTTCGTGTTTTTTTAAATACCAGTTTTGGGGGTTATCGGTCACCATGACAGTATAAAGATGCGCCGTTTTTCTGCCTTTGACAAGAGACAACCGCCAAGAAGACGGGTCAAAAAAGAAGGGCCCCGATTTCCTTCAGGAAGTTAGTCCTGTTCTTCGTCCTCGTTGGTTTCAGGAATTTCAGGACCAATTGTCACAAGAACCTTGTCGATGCGCTGACGGTCCATATCGATGATTTCGAATTTGTAGCGGTTCCAGACCACGACTTCGCCCTCATGGGGAATGTGCCCGAGGCGGTCCAGGATAAATCCTCCCAGCGTCGTGAACTCGCCTTTGTCCTCTTCGGGCAGCTTCGAATGGATTTCCAAATGCGTTTTGACGTCGTCGATTTCGAGCAGGGCATCCACCAGCCACGTGCCATCCTCACGTCGCACGGCTTTCGGCTCGTAGCGCTGCTCCCGCTCGGGAAGATTGCCGACAATGGCCATCATCACGTCGTTGAGAGTCACCAACCCTTGCAGGCCCCCAAATTCATCAACCACCAAGGAGATGTGCTTGCCGGATTTTTTGAATTCGGCGATGAGCGTGCTGGCCGGCATTGTTGTGGGGACAAAGAGGGGCGGGGTTGTCAGGGAACGAAGTTCAGCACGGCCAGCGAGGGAGAGGTTTGCCCAAAGAGATTTGACGGAGACCATGCCCACAACATTATCCCGGGTTTTTTGGTAGACGGGGAAATGGGAGTGTCCGCTGCCGGCAATACGCCGCCAGTTTTCCTCATCCGGATCGTCCAGAGAGAGCCAGATGATGCGGGCTCTTGGCGTCGTGAGATCATCTGCCGTTTGCTCGTCCAAATCAAAGACCCCCTCCACCATGTCTTTTTCCGTCTTTTTGAAAACGCCCATGCTCAGGCCTTCATCAATGAGGACGCGGACTTCCTCCTCCGAGACGGTTTGTTCACTGGATTTTTTCACGCCCAGGATTTTCATCAACAACTCGCTGGAGTGGTTGAGCAAATTGACAATCGGGCTGGCCAGGATGGAGAGACCATTCATGGGGCGGGCCAGAAGGGAGGCAATGCGCTCGGGATTGTTCAGGGCCAGCCGTTTCGGGACCAGTTCTCCGATAATGACAGAGAAATAGGTGATCACCGTGCTGACGAGGATCAGAGCAAGGATATCGGCCCATTCCGCAAGCCATGGGGTGTTCCGGAAAGGCTCCGCCAGCTTGTCGGCGATGCGGGCACCACCGACCACACCCGAAATAACCCCGAAGAGGGTGATGCCGACCTGCACCGTGGACAAAAACCGGCCGGGACTCTTGGCGAGTTCAAAGGCCAGCTTGGCACCTTGATTCCCTTGATCGGAAAGAGTCTTCAGCCTCGCCTTGCGGGACGTGACCACGGCGATCTCTGCCATCGCAAAGAGGCCATTGGCCAAGAGGATAAAGAAAATGAAAAGAATTTCGAGAAGCGCGACAGTCATTGAGAACCGGAGGATACTAGACGAGACCCGAGCGCACGGAAAGGGAATGTTTTGGGGCCGTGGATACGGAACCCAAGGGCTCTGAATCAGATGCTATTCTTATAGAAAGACCCGGCTACCGGGTGTAGGCCCTGGCTTGCTCCCTGTATTTGAGGGCTTCTTCCAGGGTCACATAGCCATCTCCGTCAAGGTCTGCCCCGTAAAAAGAGACAGTCATGGCATCCATAGCGACTTTGCTGGCCTTGGCCTCTTCCAGGGTGACTCTTCCATTGCCATCAACATCGAGCTTTCTGAAAGCTTCCGCCGTGCCGCCGGATGACACATATTCCCTGAGCGTCACGACGCCGTTTTTGTTATCGTCAAAAAGCGCAAAAGCATCCTCAATCAGGAGGCCACCGAACTCTTTGCGCGAGACTTTGCCATCCGAGTTGATGTCGGCGCGCGCGAATTGGGCCTTCAGGCGTTGAGCACCCGAGGGTTTTTGGGTGGTGGTGGCGCATCCCCCGAGAAACGCAAAGGTGGCACAGAAGAGAACGAGGATTTTAGGATTCATAGGAGTCAGGGGATGAGCGAAGAATTGAGGAGATTCAAGATGGGTTGCGGGAAAATTCCGAAGCCGATGATCGCGGCCGACAGGACGGTGATGACCAGTTTCGTGAAAAGGGGGATGTGGATTTCCGGGAGATTCTCGACAGCCGGCTGCCAATAGGCGGCTCGGATCGCTTTGAAGTAGTAATAAAAACCGCAGGCAACAGCCACGACGCCGATTCCAACAAGGACGTAAAGTTCGCTGCGAATGGCTGATTCAAAGATCAGGAATTTACCGAGAAAGCCGACGGTGAAGGGAATGCCCGCGAGGGATACCAGGGACAGCAGAAGGGCAAAGGCAAGGAATGGAGAGCGTTTGGAGAGGCCGTTCAGATCCGCGATTTCATCAGCTCCGGATTGTCCTCCGACAAGGATCAGCACCAGAAAGGCCGAATAGGTCATGATCAAATAGCCGGCCAGGTAGAAGGTGATTGCGGCACCGGCATTTCCCGAGGAGATGCTGGCCACGCCGAGAAGAAGATAACCGGCGTGCGCGATGCTGGAGTAGGCGAGGAGGCGCTTGAAATTTGTTTGTGGCATAGCCGCCAGATTGCCGTAGAGCAGGGTGGCTCCCGCAAGAACGCTGACAGCCAGAATCACTTTTTCCCGGAGATTCGGCACTTCCATGAAGGGTTGTATCACCCGGATCAACACCACAAACCCTGCCGCTTTGGATGCGACCGAAAGATAAGCGGTTGTTGGCGTCGGTGCGCCTTGATACACGTCGGGAACCCAGAATTGAAAGGGGAAGGCCGCGACCTTGAAGCCCAAGGCCACGATCACAAGTGCCAGTCCGAACAGCAGCGGGGTGCGGCCCTCGGGCGCCAACTGGGGCAGGATTTGTGATATGCCGGCAAGGGAGGTTTGACCTGTCATCCCGAAAATCCATGTGATTCCGTAAACGAGGAAGCCTGTGGAGAGGGCTCCCAGGATTAAATACTTCACGCCGGCTTCGAGACCGGACTTGTGTTTCCTCATGCTGGCCACCTGCACGTAAAACGAAATGGTGACCAATTCGAGCGCCACAAAGATCATGATAAAATCTGCCGCTGTCGCAAGCCACATGAGCCCTGCACACGTGAACAGGGGCAGAATCAAATATTCCCCGAGACCCTCACCATTTTTCGATTGGGGAAGGTAGCGCTTGTAATAGGGGGCGTAATCGATGGCCGCCAGAATGGTCAGGGCGGTTGAGATCAGCATGAAGCGCTTGAAAAAGAGGCCGAACCCATCCAGCACGTAAAAGCCCGAGGCAAGAAGTCCAATGGGGGCCTGGGCAAGGAAAAATGTGGCGGCAAACGCAATCAGGAGCCCGAATATTCCCAGGTGACCAAGCACGCGCTTCGGGAGGCCGGGCGAGAAGGCATCGACCATCAGAAGGAATATTCCGAGGCAGACAATAAAAAATTCAAGTGAGAGCGGTGGGATCATGGCACGAGCAACGACGGCGAAAGATATTTGAGGAGGAGCGGCGGCCAGAACCCGGCGATCAGAAGCAGAAGGAGGAGGGCGGACACGCTGAGGCGAGTCATCCAGCCAATTTCAGGGATGGCAGTCCAGCGCCCGCTCGCTTCGCCGAGAAACACTTTCCGGTAAGCCCTCAGCATGTAAACGGCGGAGATCACAACACCCCAGACCGCAATGATGGTTGTGATTTGCCAGATGTTGAAAGGAGGAGTGCCCGCCGGGCCGCCGGAGAAGGCCCCGAAAAACACCATCACCTCCGCGGCAAATCCCGCGAATCCCGGAAGTCCAATGGAGGCCATGGCGGCAAATCCGAAGAGCAGACCAAAGGCCGGCACGGTTTTTGCGAGGCCGCCGAGCTCGCTGAAATCGAGTGTTCCGGTCCTTGCCCGAAGTTCTCCGCTCAGAGCAAAGAGTGCTGCGATCGTGAGACCATGGGCAATCAGGGTGTATGCGGCGCCTGTGACACCGAGGGTGTTCCATGCGAGGATACCCAGAAAGGCGTAGCCCATGTGCATGACGCTGGAATGACCGAGCATCAGGTCCAGTTTGCGCTGTGAGATCGTCACAAATCCCACGTAAAGGATATTGCCTGCAACCAGCGTCAGCAGGAGCCAGGACCAGCGCTCTGCCATGTGGGCAGGGAAGACCGGAGTCAGGAGACGGAGCATTCCGTAAAGACCGAATTTTTTGAGCACGCCGGCATGGAGCATGGCCGCCGGAGATGGTGCGCTGGCGTAGGCTTGAGGAGCCCATGTGTGAAAAGGGAACAGCGCCACCAGGATTCCGAACCCGAAAAACAAGAGCAGGAAAACCGCATCATGAGGGACAAAAGCTCCGATCGCAGCCAGCGAAGCAATTTCCCGCATATCGAACGTGCGGGCTCCGGCCGGCAGGGACAAGTAGAGACCGATCAGACCCAACAACAGAACGAAGCTCCCCAGTGCCAGATAGATGGTGACTTTCCACGCGGCGGCCTGTCGATCACCAGACCCCCATATGCCAATCAACAAAAATGTCGGCACCAAGGCGAGTTCGTGGAACATGTAGAAAAAGAAGACGTCCACCGAAGCAAAGGCCCCAATGGCCCCGGCCGAGATCAAAAGCAAAGAGGCATAAAAAGAGCCGGGCATTTTGTCCGGCGTCCTCGCGACCGCCACGGCGGCAAGAGTGACCACCACCGAGAGCCCGAGCATCGCCAACGAAAATCCATCAGCCCCCAATGTGAAAGCAATGCCCAGATCCGGAAGGATGGGCACAGAAGACAAAAACTGGTGCCCGCCTTCGGACAGATTGTAACTTCCGGCGATCAACAAAAATGCCAGGACGTTCAGTGCGGCGGTGATCAGAGCCGTTTTTCTTGCCGGAGATCCGACGATGATGAATGCCGAGGAGACAATCGGCAGAAGGATGAGAAGGAGCAAGGGACTCATCAGGAAAGAATAAGGTAGAGCAGGCCAATCACCCCGGCTCCAAAAAGGAATCCGTAAGCTTGCAGGTTGCCGATTTGCAGGAATCGGAGCACAAAGCCCGAGGCCCACGCGAGTTTGCTGGGGAGTTGAACGATGAGGACATTGATCACCCAGCGATCAACCCAGCCGGCCAGCGTGGCTGTGCCATCTTGAAAGACTCTGACCATCCACGCATACACGTTGTCGATGTAGAGACGATTGGCAAAAAGCGGAATCGAAATCGGATCCTTCGCGGCTTTGCCATAGAGGCGCAGAGTGAGGAGCACCGTGACCACAAACAAACCTTTCAGAATCCACTCGGCCAGATGGGACGGATGGGCGGGGTGGGGGATTTTTCCCCAGAAGAAATGTTCGACAGGGGCCCATCCCGCTCCCACGGCGGCTAGAGCGAGAATCGCCATGGGCAGAATCATCACCTTTGGGGATTCATGCGCATGTTTGGCAGCATCACTCCGGGGAGCCCCCAAAAAGACCACGGTGAAAAGCCGGGTGATGTAAAATGCTGTGAGGCCCGCCACCGCCACGCCGATCCATCCGAGAATTGGCTGCTTCTCGATGGCCCACAGAATGATGAGGTCCTTGCTGTAATACCCGCTGAAGAACGGACAACCCGCAAGGGCGAGGCCACCAAAAATCAAGCAGAAGAAGGTGACTGGCATCTTGTTTTTCAGTGCTCCCATTTTCCAGATGTCCTGCTCGTGATGCATGCCGACAATGACCGAACCCGCGCACAGGAAAAGCAGGCACTTGAAGAAGGCATGCGTCATCAGGTGGAACATGGCCGGTCCGCTGGAGTCGGCAACACCGATGCCCATGACCATGTAGCCAAGCTGCGAGATCGTGGAGTAGGCGAGAATGCGTTTGATGTCGTTTTGCTGGGTCGCCATCAGCCCGCCCGCCAGGCAGGTTAATCCGCCCACCCAGGCGATCACCAACATTGCTGTTTCGGAAAGGAGCAGCAGCGGAAAGATCCGGGCCAGCATAAAGACGCCGGCGGCAACCATCGTGGCGGCATGAAGCAGAGACGAGACCGGCGTGGGGCCTTCCATGGAGTTGGGAAGCCACACGTGCAGGGGCAACTGGGCGGATTTGCCCACCGTGCCACAAAAAACCAGGAGGCAGGCCGCAAGATACAGACCACCGGTTGTGGCAAAAGAAGCGGCCGCCTGTTCAATCTCCGAGAAAAAGACCGACCCTGTGGCCGACCAGAAGAGAAGGATCCCGAGCATAAAACCAAAATCGCCGATGCGGTTGACCACAAAGGCCTGCTTAGAAGCCTCGGCTGCGGAGTTGCGGGAATAATAGTGGCCGATGAGAATGTAAGAACTGACACCGACCAGTTCCCAAAAGATGAACATCATCAGGAAGTTGTCGGCGAGTACGATGCCCAGCATCGAGAAGAGGAACAAGGAGAGTCCCGCGAAATACCGCCAATACCCTTCCTCTTTTGCCATGTAGCCCAGCGAGTAGATAAACACCAGCGTGGCCACGGACGTCACAATCACCAACATGGCCCCACTGAGAGCATCCAGCTTCAGACCGATGGCCACCTCCAGGACCCCTTCAAAATTCAGCCAGTTCAGCCGGCTGGTCTCTCCCCAGGGTTTGGCGAAAAAGAGCCCCCAACTCAATACACATGTCAGCGCCGCAGTCGCAATGGCCAGGCCCGCGCTCAGCTTGCGGGAATGACGCCCGAGGCCCAAAATGATGGCCGCCGTCACCAACGGTGCAAAAAGAATAACCCACGCTGAATTCGCTGTTCCCATGCTAGAATCTGAGGTTGTCGAGGTCCTCGACGTGAACGGTTTGCTTGGCGCGGAACAACGCGACAATAATCGCCAGTCCCACGGCGACTTCGGCTGCGGCGACGGTGATAATAAAAAAGACGAAGGTTTGGGCGTTGTAGGCCGGGTAACCATCAATCGTCAGGTGAAACCTCGAAAAGGCCACCAGGGAAAGGTTTGCCGCGTTGAGCATGAGTTCCAGGCCCATAAAAATAATGAGCAGGTTCCGTCGCAGCAGCACCCCGGCCAATCCGAGGGTGAAAAGCAGGCCGCTGACAAGAAGGTAGTTTGCGAGGGTGGGCATCATAACTCAGCTTTGGGCATCCGTGGCGGAGCGGCGAAGGCTCAGAAGCACCACGCCAACGGTTGCGACGAGAAGAAGGACGGCAATGATTTGAAACGGCAGATTAAAATCCTTGAAGAGCACGGCTCCCACCGCCGCCACATCGTTGACCTCGGGATATGCAAGCGCGGGTTTTGTCATTTGTAACCTTGGGTCCGACCCGATCACTTTGATCAGCAGATTCAGAAACCCGAAAATGACCAGCCCCCCGCCGGCCCATGCCGAGAGGTTGATCCGCCGGGTCTCCTCGCCCTTCAGGTCAAGAAGCATGATGATAAAAAGGAAAAGAACCATCACCGCACCGGCGTAAACAAGCACCTGGATCACCGCGATAAAGAAGGCATCCAGGGTCACAAACAAGGCGGCCAAAAAAATGAAGCTCATGACGAGGCTCATCGCGCTCGAAACAGGATTGCGCAAAAATACGACAAGCCCCCCGAAAAGGAGCATCAAAACGGCAAATATCCAGAATAGAGCGAGCTGCATCAGTTAAAGCGTGAGCTTTTTAACAGCCCGCGCGGGAAACGGCTACTTTTTTTCGTTCCACTTGAAAACAAGACCTTCCATCACCCCGCCCAATTCGTAGAGCCTGGCTTTATTATGGACCATTTCCGCGCGGTTCAGCCCGGTGATGGAATAATCTTTCCTGAGGAAAATGGCCTGCTCCGGACAAACTTCCTCACACAAGCCGCAATAAATGCAGCGGATCATGTCGATATCGAAAGCCTGCGGGCGTTTTTCGACTTTGGACCACTTGTCCGCCGGCGGGATTTCTTCGGGTTTGATTGTGATCGCACGCGGAGGGCAAATAAATTCGCACAATTGGCAGGCCACACACCGCTCCTTCCCGTGCTCATCCGTCACCAATGTCGGAGCCCCGCGATAATAATCCGGCAAGTGCGCATCCCACTTCTCCTCGGGGTATTGCATGGTCACCTTTTTTTTCCCGGTGATTGAAGTCAGGATGTGTTTGAACGTGATAAACATGCCCGCAACAATGGCAGGCAAATACAGTCTCTCTGAGAGCGTGAGTCGTGGTCGTGGAATCGTGACAGCCATTGGAATAAGAATATCTGATGCTACGCGGTGCCGTCCAGCGCGGAAGCAAATTTCCAGAAAAATCCCGGCAGGCTATCTTTTCACACCGGTCCAAAAATGATTGAGACGTTGGAGCCTCCAAACCCGCTGGAGTTGCTCATTACGATTTTTGGGGCGCGGTCCACCGGCTCAGCAACGACGGGGACGCCTTCACATTCGGGGTCAAGGTTGGTGATGTTGGCAGAGACGGGAGTGAATTTTTCGTGGATGGCGAGGCACGAGATGGCGGACTCGAGGGCCCCAGCCAGGCAGAGACCATGACCGGTCAGGCTTTTTGTGCTGCTGATCTCCGGGATTCGTCCCGGGCCGAAGGTGCGTTTGATCGCACGAAGCTCTGCCACATCCCCGACCACTGTGGAGGTTGCATGGGCGTTGATGTAATCCACATCGTCATTCGTGAGGTCTGCGGATTCGAGAGCATTCTGCATGCACCGGGAGAGCCCTTCTCCCGAGGGTTCCGGAGCCATGACATGATACCCGTCCGAAGAATCCCCCCAGCCAAGAACTTCGGCGATGATCGGTGCTCCGCGGTGCATGGCATGGTCAAAATCTTCCAGCACAAGCACCGTGGCTCCTCCGGTAAAAACGAAACCATCCCGGTCCCGGTCAAAGGCACGGGGAGCCAGCGACGGATCCGTTTGGGGACTGAGCGCTCGGAGGGCTGCAAAAGGGAGACCGACGAAGGCATTGCAGTCTTCGGCCCCCACGGCAAACACGATGTCTTGCTTCTGTGATTGGATCAGATCGAAGCCGTGTCCCACAGCGTGGGCCGAGGAGGAGCAGGCGCTGGCAAAGCCAAGGGTTGAGCCCTTGATCTGAAAAAGTGTGGCGAGGTTGATGTTCAGCGT
Organism: Terrimicrobiaceae bacterium; assembly: GCA_041738805.1. Taxonomy (GTDB): domain Bacteria; phylum Verrucomicrobiota; class Verrucomicrobiia; order Chthoniobacterales; family Terrimicrobiaceae; genus JAJTZA01. Next base: position 10,880 of record JBGSPC010000137.1, read on the forward strand.
GCCCGGGATGCTGCTGGCCATGCCCATGGGAGAACAGCGCATGACCCCGCGAGCCTGCATGATTTGGAGATTGGTGTGCATCAGCCACGGGCTTCCTGCGGACGCGCACATGGCACCGGTGCGGGGGTTGGACACTTGCTCAGGAGTCAGGCCGGCGTCAGCAATGGCCTGCTGCATGGCGCAGTACGCATACACACTGTGAGGAGCCATGGACTTTCGTTGCTCGCGGCTGAGTTCATACTCTGGTGGCATTTCCCACCCATGAACATCCGTGGTGGGAAAGTGGAACCCTTCCACCGTGCCGGCGAGCCGAACCGGACAGTCCGGGCGGTCAAATTCTTCAAAAAGACGGATCCCGGTCCTGACATCCTTCAGGCTGCGGACAACGGAGGGTTTGTCATTCCCAATGCTTGTGATGAACCCCAATCCGCTCACAACCACTCTTCTCAGCGTCCGATTCTTTGTGGGAGACATCGTTATTCAGGTCATGGGCCCTCTTAAAGAGCCGGAGGGATGTCTGTGCTGTCATCCGGCAGGTCCCCAAAGGCCAGCATGAGTCTTTCAACCTTGGCCACCAATCGCCCCCGGCAGGTGACTTCACCCTTAAAAATGGCAACGGGTGCGCGCAGCCTGCCAAGTTCCACGTGAATCTCCAGGAGATCGCCCGCTTTGACTTTGCTGTGAAAGTGGGCTCCCTCCAACGAGGCAAACAGAATTTCTCCAATGTCCTGAAGGTTGCCAGCAGTCTTCTCTGACCCCAGAATCCACAGACAACCGGCTTGTCCGAGGGCTTCAAAGACCAGGGAGGCCGGGAAGATCGGATTGTCTTTGAAGTGGCCTTTCAAGCACTCCTCATCTCCGCGAACCAGGTATTCCGCAAGCACGAGATCTCCATTCCGTCTGGCTTGATCGATGAACAGGAAGGGAGGTTGTTGGGGGAGGGTGGCCAGAACCTGCTCCCGGGAATAGTGTGTCTCTTTGTTACTGGACGACCCGGTTGCGGGCCTTGCCGAGGGGGAGTTGATCTTGGCAGCGAGAAACCTGTTCACGTCTCCAAGAGTTTGAATTCCCCGCAATTCCGAGTCCTCGATTTTTACACCCAGGGCCTCCTCAATGCCCAAAACGATTTCCAGCATGGTGAGAGAGTCGATTTCGAGATCCTCGAGGAATCGCGAATTTTCGGTGGCGCTTTTCAGGGCCTCTGCGGATTTTGTGGGAGCCTCCCGTTCAATGATGCCGAAAACGATCGTGGAAACAACTCCTGGATCACCGTTCTCACGATACTTCACGATGGCCTCGATGGTCTCCGGCGAACAATACTGGAATGTCCGTTGAATTTCTTCCATTTGCTCCGGGCTCAGAGAATGCTTGATTTGGGTCATGGGGCCAATTTGCGCCCATGCATAAGCGGTAGTGACCGGAAATCCAAAGCAAATATCACTCCGTTTCAGGCTTCATCATCCGCTCCAGACGGGCTCGATCTTCCTCGAGGCTCTCTGCGCTTTCATCGGGCCGTACGGAAAAGTATGGCAAGGATTTGAAAGTGACTGTCGAGAATGGCAAAGGAATCATGAAGCGATCCCATGTGCCGAGCCTGAGACAATGCGAGTATTCGACCATGATCGGCACGATGGGACGACCGGTTTTCCGGGCAAGAAAGAGGAGTCCGGGTTTGAGGGAATACCTCGGTCCGCGGGGACCGTCCGGAGTGATCACCACGTCATATCCTTCCTCAATTTTATCGATGAGGGAATAAAGCGCGGCAGTCCCTTGTCGAGAACTGGAGCCCCGGATGGTTTGAATTCCGAACTCTGCGAAGATCATCGTCAAAAGAGTGCCCTCTCCGCTTGCGCTGGTGATCCCCACCGCGCCTTTGCGGTTTTTATAAAATAAGGAGAAAGCGAGTGGCATGGCAAAAAGGCGGTTGTGCCAAAACGCAAAGAGGCATTCGCTTGAGGGGGCCTGACTCAAAAACCCGGCATCATCCTCCGCGCGAACACGCAGGCTTTTGCCAAGCCAATGGATCGCTGTGGAAACAAGCCATGCAATGGTCCCCGCCTTGAGGCGGATTCCCAAAATTTTGAATTCTGGCGCTTCAATCGTGCCAAGCATAAATCCACTCCTGCATATCTTTCCTCCTGAAAATGGGAATCATTATCCGCAAACGCCGTGCGGGAAAGGCGAGAGCCCATCCATCGAAGGCTCGAAATCCCGGGGTTGATCTGAGGGGAAGTCCTCCACCTCTTTGTTTGCGTTCTCCCTGTTTTGCTTAACGGGAATTGGACTCGACACGGAGCGCAGGCCTTTTATTTATGATGCGAATCAAAAAACCATGAGATCAAGTCACCTTTTTGCTGGATTGTCCGCTCTGGCATGCCTCGTGTCCCCGTCTGTTGGTGCTGAAATGCCTGAAGAATCTCCGGTCAAGCCTGACGGTGCGACGGTCACGGAGGAATTCCAAGGCGTTAGCTTCAAGGTCGTGAAAGCCGACAAACAAGTCACCATCTCGCCCTCCGGCCTCACCGGGGACAACAGCCCTGTTTCCGCCGCGTTGAATGGCTCGGTGAAGAGCATCGAGGTTGCGGATATCAATGCGGATGGATCTCCCGAAATTTATATTTTCACCACCGAAGATGGCGCCGAAAAACGAGCAGGGCTCATTGCCTTCAGTGCGAATAACAAAAAATCGCTCTCTGCGATTTTCCTGCCACCCATTGAAGACGACAAAGCGAACGCGGAAGGTTATCGCGGCCAGGATGAAATGGCGGTTGTGGAGGGGATCATTGCACGGCGGTTTCCAATCTACGCATCAGACCCCGGTCAGCTTGAGCCCACCGGAAAAATTCGCCAGCTCCAATACAAGCTCACGCCCGGAGAGGCGGGGTGGTTGCTGAAATTGGATCAGAGCCTGGAGTTCTGAATCGCCTGTCAGTGTTTTGCAGTGGATGCCTCCGCAAACTCTTCCGGAAACTTTGCGAGAAAACTCTGTGTGGGCCAGGCGCAAGCTTCACCAAAAGCGCAAATCGTGCGACCCGCGATATTATCAGCCACGTTTTTGAGTGTCTTGGGATCGTTTTCGACCCCTCCGCCATCAAGGATGCGGGTTGTGATCTTTGACATCCAGAGACTGCCTTCGCGGCAGGGCGTGCATTGACCGCAGCTCTCGTGCGCATAAAACTGGTTGAGGTTGTTAAGGGCCCAGACCATGTCCCGGCTGTCGTCCATCACCATCACGCCACCACTGCCGATCATGGTGCCAACAGCGGCAAGGGATGACGCGTCCATCACGACATCGAGCAGATCGATTTCTTTGTCGACCATTTCGCCATCAGGTCCTTTGACCTTGGTTTTGAATTTTTCGCCGGCGCGGAGCACCTTGGCAGAACTGCCACCGGGAATGACTGCTTTCAGTTTCCGTCCGGGTTTCAGTCCTCCGCAGATCTCGAAGATCAGCTCCCCGAGCGTCACGGCCCCTGCGGGCAACTCAAAAAATCCTGGGCGTAAAACGTCACCGCTCACACACATCGTGCGCGTGCCACCGTCGCCGGGAGTGCCCATTTTTGCGTATTCTTCCGGGCCGAGTCGAAGGATATGCTTCACATGACAAATGGTCTCCACGTTGTTCACAATCGTGGGCTTCATGTAAAGGCCCAGAACCGCCGGGAAGTAGGGTGGTTTGATCCTTGGATAAGGCCGCTTTCCCTCCAGCGATTCCAGCAGGCTGGTTTCCTCGCCGCAGATGTAGGCTCCTGCCCCTTGGTGGACGTAGATGTCACAATCAAAACCGGAACCCAGAATATTTTTTCCGACAAAATTTTTGGCCTTGGCTTCTTTGATCGCGTTCCAAACAATTTTTGCCGCATGCGGGAATTCGCAACGGATGTAGATATAGCAGAGGTGGCAGTTGGTGGCGTAAGCCGAGGCGACCAATCCCTCGATGAGTTGATGGGGATCCTGGTGGAGAATGTAGCGGTCTTTGAAAGTGCCCGGCTCGGACTCGTCTCCATTCACCACGATGTAATGGGGTTTGCC
>JBGSPC010000174.1:0-2451 GCA_041738805.1 Terrimicrobiaceae bacterium
CTGATTAACAACGGTCGGTATTCAGATGCCGAACGCGTTGCCAAAACAGTCCTCCTTCCGCAATACGACCCGGAAAATCGGGCTGCCGTTCAATTACTTTCCAATCTGGAACAACCGGACTACTACAATAAAACGGTCACCCCTCAGTTTGCCGGAGATCGGGATCAAGTCCAAAAACTCCTGATGGAAGCCAAAGGCTTCTATGAGGCGGGGCGTTATGATCTGGCCATGAAGCGCTACGAGCAGGTCTTGCTGATCGACCGATACAATGGAGCCGCCAGAATGGGCATGGAGCAAGTCACACAGCAGCGTCAAAATTTCGATGTCAATTCCTACAACGAAACCCGTAGCCGTCTTCTGTGGTTGGTGGACGAATCTTGGGAACGTCCTGTGAACCAGAACCTTACCACCCGCGCAACAGATACGGCGGGAGCCCTTCGTGGCAGCGTCCGCAACACCGAGGCCATCACCGCAAAGCTGAACCGGATCATCATTCCAAAGATTGATTTGCGGGACACAACAGTCCGTGAAGCAGTCAATTTCCTCCAACAACGGAGCCGCGAACTGGATTCCTCGACTGACGACGCCGCGCAGAAGCGCGGGGTGAACATTGTTCTCAAACTAAACCCGACGGCTCCCGTCGCGGAAGCAGATCCCAATGCCCCTCCTGTTGATCCGAATGCCGCCCCGGCCTCAGCCCCCGATGAAAGCGGCTCGGCGGACACCCGGATCACCATGTCTCTAACCAATGTTCCGCTCATTGAGGCATTAAAATATCTCACTCAGTTGTCCAACCTGAAATTTAAGATTGAGCCCTATGCCGTCTCGATAGTTTCTGTGAATGAAAACACGACGGATTTGATCACCAAGGAATACAAAGTCCCACCAGGTTTTATTCCTTCGAACACATCTGCCTCAGGATCGGTTGCTCCCATTGCTGGTCCCGGTGCCACAGACAATCTCGGTGAGGCCCGACTCAAGGGACGCACGAATGCGAGATCCTATCTTGAGTCCCAACAAGTACCATTCCCGGAAGGTGCATTTGCCCAGTACGTTCCTTCGGGAAGTCGCTTGATTGTAAGAAATACTCCTGATGCTCTGGACCTGATTGATTACTTGGTTGATGCGGCAATGGGAGTCCAGCCAACTCAGGTCGAAATTGAGTCGCGCTTCATTGAAGTCTCTCAAAATAATTTGGAAGAGCTTGGATTCAACTGGCTCCTTGGACCATTTGAAATTGGTAATGGTGTTTACGGTGCCGGGGGCACCGAAGGGTTCGGTCAAACTGTTCAAGGAAATACCTATCCTTTTGGAACAACCGGATCAAACCCTGTGACAAGCGGACTTCGTTCAGGTCAAGGAACGGCTCCTGATTCTGCGGTTACAGCCAACAGCATCGATGCTCTGATTGCCGGCGTGGCCCAAGGTGCATCCGCAGCAGCCCCTGGAATTTTCGGTATCGCAGGAGTTTTCTCCAATGCACAATTTCAAGTTGTTATTCGCGCTTTGTCTCAGAAAAAGGGTGTGGATTTGATGTCTGCACCAAAAGTGACCACCAAAAGTGGTCGCAAAGCTGTTGTGCGGGTGGTTCGTGAGTTTCCATACCCCACAGAATTCAATCCCCCAGAAGTCCCTCAAGCAGAAGATGGGGATCTTACGATTTCGACAACTACAGGCGTTGTGACCACCTCTGGAATTGTTACTCCAAGTACTCCAACAGCCTTTGAGGTTCGAAACATTGGAGTGACTCTTGAAGTCGAGCCGATTATTGGCCCTGACAACTACACGATCGATCTTAACCTTTCGCCTGAGGTTGTCGAATTCGACGGTTTTATTAACTACGGATCTCCAATTAATGGAGCAACGACATCGAATCTGGCGGGACTTGTCACGGTCGTCCCCTTTGAAGTGACTCCCAACGTCATCAATCAACCCATCTTTTCCACCCGCAAAGTCACCACCAGCGTGAGTATCTGGGATGGTCAGACCGTTGGGCTTGGTGGTTTGATTCGTGAAGACGTTCAGAAAACGGAAGACAAAGTGCCGCTGCTTGGTGACATCCCGATTGCAGGCCGTCTATTCCGGTCGAATGTGGATCAAACGATCAAACGGAATTTGCTGATTTTTGTGACGGCCCGATTGATGGATGCCGAAGGGCGTCCGGTGCGCCAGGATGATGGAGACCAGGAAGAGATCGTGGAGCCTCTGGGTCTTCCCGCCGAAATTCCCCCTCCCACCTTCGAATCTCCAGCCTTCGGAAAATGATCTGATTGTGGCATCGGCATCGTGCCGATGATTCTAAAAACATCAACCATTCCCGACCGAAACGAGCCGGGTTTACCGGTCTTGGAGCAACTGTGGTTTTCAGCAAGGGGAAAGTTGGGCTTTTTTCATGAGTGATTGGATGTGAATGAGGAGTTTTCGCATGGCAGCGACGATGGCGCATTTGTA
>JBGSPC010000192.1:0-2748 GCA_041738805.1 Terrimicrobiaceae bacterium
GCTTGCTTAAGTACCGTTCTTAGTCTTTCCTTAATTGTTGCACCCACTCGGTAGCGTCGCAGCCCAGCGTCCTGGCTGACGAGAGTAATTTGGACAAGGTCTTTGACATTTGTCCCCGGTGTAATCAGGCGCAATAGTCCAAGATCGACCAAGAGCGATGCGACTTCGGAATGATGGGATACGATCGGACGCGTTGGATCCGGTAGTTCCCGCCCATCGGAGAAGCCGATTGCTCCTTGTGGAAGAGCTAGCAGCGCAGCGACCACTTGATAAAGGTTGGGGTGGGTGCGAAGACCTGCTTCGATTGCTTCAACGCCGATGGACGTGTTGGATGCCAGCAATTGGAGGTAGTCAATTGAACCTTGGAAGCGAGAAAAGTGTTTCTGCATTTCTTCCCAACCAATATACGTTCCTGGATCATAAAGATCCGGAGTTATTGTGGTCCTAAATTCTTCAATTTCGCGCGCAGTTATCACTGTTTATTTATTTTGAGTGGCCTATGGTTCCGCGCGGCCCGGACGCATCCGAAAAGCCATAGGAGTTTTTCGCTTCCACGCTTGGCAAAGCCCTTAAGAGATTCAGAATGTCTCCGTCTGTAGAAAAGCGAGAAAGACTAACGCGCAGCGCAGTTGAAGCGACCTCATGAGATACACCCATTGCGCGCAGTGTTCTTGATGGCTGAAGCGCTCCGGCTGAGCAGGCCGCCCCCGCTCCAATGATAATCCCGACTTCAGCCATGCGTCCCACCACTTCTTCAGCAAGCGCACTCGGCAACGAGAAGCAGCTCGTGTTGGGAAGTCTTTGGACACCCTTGGAATGAACCACCAGGTCCGGGAAAACTGTTTGCAGCTTCGATTCAAAAGTGTCTCGTAGCGCGCGTGTCTCCCGACAATCTAAATTGCGAACTTCTCGGGCAGCCGCCGCAAGCCCAGCGAGTGCGGGGGTGTTTGTGGTGCCCGATCTCAGCCCTCTCTCCTGTCCTCCGCCCAGGATCATTGGGGCGAGGTCTAAACCCGGTCTGACATACAGCCCGCCGATCCCTTTTGGCCCGTGGAATTTGTGAGCGGAAAATGAGATGAAGTCCACTTCTTGCCATTCACCTTGGAGATCCACAGGAAGTTTGCCGATAGCTTGAGAGGCGTCGGTATGGAAGAGTGCGGCCGGGCAACGCTCGCGGATCAATCGTCCAATCTCTGTGATGGGTTCCAATACGCCCGTTTCGTTATTGGCGGCCATGACGGAGACCAGAGCGGTATCCTCGCGCAGAGCATCGCGCAGTGCATCCAATCGGACGACGCCCTGATCGTCCACGGGGACTTCAACGACCTCAAGGCCGGCTCGGGTAAGTTCAGCAGCCGGCTCAAAAACTGAAGCGTGCTCGACAGCGCTAACTAGAACGCGCCCGCCCTTGCGTCCTCTGGCAATTGATGAGAAGATCCAGTTGTTCGACTCCGTAGCTCCAGACGTGAATGTGAAGCAGCTCGGCTCCTCAGCGTTCAGCAGCCTGGCCATCGCAGCCGCAGCTTCGCCTCGCGGCTTATCGGCTCCGGTGAATGCGGCCGTCGAAGTTGAAGCGTTGAAATAGCACTCGGTCAGGTAAGGCAGCATGGCCTCGACAACGCGCGCAGTCGGCTGAGTCGTTGCGTTGTTGTCGAGGTAGATCATATTGTCTCGCTAAGGTTGCGGTGCATCGAACTACTCCCGCACCGGCGACAGGAATACCTGTTGTATGTGCCAGTTTAAGAAGTCGCCCTTGGGCCGGTAGGACTCGCGGATTGGCTTGATGAGCGGCTTTTTGTGGTATCGCCCCAGATGCTCGGTGAATCCGTCCGTTCCATACGCTCGTTCCGAAATCAGGGCACGATGGTCTGTATCTACCGTGAACGCGCCCCGATCGAAAAGTTTGTGGTGTAACGAGCAAAGGGATAGGCCGTTTTCATGAATGTCCGGCCCTCCCGCCTGATGCCACTTGATGTGGGCGGCCTCCAACGCAATGACGACGTTTCCTATTCTCACGTTAAATCCGCAAACCGCGCATCGGTATTCGTAGGCAGACAATATTCTGTCTCGAAACTGAGGATCGCGCTCGTTGCATCTCATGAGCTCCATCCCCGTTCTGAGGTTCAAGGATTGAAGAATGTCTTCGTGGAGCGTTTCCGGAAAATGGGAATCGAGTATGTCTGCGATGATCTGCAATCGCAATCCATCATCATGTTTGATGGCGTCAAAGACATCAGCTCGAAATCCACCTTCAGCTTCGTGTCGGAGCAGTGCTGCCCTAGTGGGGAAGACGCCAGGTTGTGTGGGTATAGGAGAGGCGCTACGCACTTCCCATATTTCCTTCTCATTTTTTAGTGCCCAGAAAGGGTATTCAGGATGGTAAACTTTTCGAGGTGGGCCAAATGAGATCAAAAGTTCAGTTAGCGTTTTCTCAATCATCCTAAAGGGCAGCAGACGCTTAAATCCATTGACCATCTTGGAAATGGCAAGCAGGCAGAGTAAGGGCTTATGCGGGGCCCGCTGCCCACCACTATTCCACACGGCAAGGGAGTGAAACCGTTTAAGGATTTGATCGTTCTCAATCATGTCACTCGAAGCAATAGTTCCACGAGGTCTGGAATCCCCTCGGAGGTGTCAATGAAAGGAACCTGTGCAAATACGGGGTCAGGGGAAAGCCCTACCTTTGCGAGCATATGACCGTGCCCGAGGAGTCGTTCGGCGCCTTCTTGGCCGAGAGCAATTGCCGAG
>JBGSPC010000268.1:0-8297 GCA_041738805.1 Terrimicrobiaceae bacterium
TTGGTTTGATCCACTGGACGGAAGGTTGCAGTCAGGCATTCGGGGTCTTGCGCCCCACGATGGTGCTTTCCGCCAAGGTTCAATCACGGATTGGAGCAGTCAGCTCAGTGTAATCATCGAACCTTTGGACCTTCGGCCACCAGTGCGTGTTGCAAGCACTCACGGGTTCCACCGAGGACATTGGACCAATCATTTCAGTTTGCCCAGCGCTGGTTGCTGCATGACTTCATGCCATCACGGATAAACACGGATTACCAATGCCTTATGAAAAAGGAGTCCTTCACCCAAATGGTGGATGCTTGTTTGCATCAAATATTGCTGTCAGGTGATTTATCCGTGATCTCCGTGTCATCCGTGGTTCATTCCCATTTTCCTTTTTAGGATAACCACGAATTGAGCGGTTCAGCACGGATACCGGGAAATGAGTCATTTCCTTTCAAGAGCGATCGCTGTGAAGGCATTCCGCCTCTTGCCCCTAAGGCTGGAAATAGTTCTCTGAAACCACCCGCCACTTGTAGAAGTTGGTGAGAGGCAGAGCGGTTGTATCAGTCGCATAGTCCGGAATGTCCGTTGCATTCGGGTCAATAAACCGCTCAATCAGCGTCGATCCCCGCAGCTCGGACATGACCCTGTCTTTGGATTCATCCCAGACGGCCACTGCGGTGCCTGGAATCTTTTTCAAAATCTGCGCACGCCAGTGAACGGTAAATGTGTTCGATTTGGTTGTGACACGGGAATAAAGATGATCATAAGGGGCCTCGCGGGCTGTATCAGAGGTAAGAAGCTTGTCATCCCAGAACGTCTCGACGGCGTTCGCAGTGCTACCTTCGGGAACAAGCCACGTCTCACATATTTGCGAGGCCGAGCGGAAAATATCCCCGGTATTAAAAATGTCGGTATCAACTCTATCGAGGGTCTCTTCGATGTTGATTTTGTAACGGGACTTTGCAACCGTATCGGTATGGTTTGTAACAGTGCTAATGAATGATTTATAATTTTTGGAAAGCACATTCCTGAGAGCTGTAATCCATGTTGAGTTCAAAGCCGCATGGAGTGCGGTACGCCGTGTAATATAATTAAAAGGGGCAATGCGATAGTTGAGATTTACTTTCCCAGCAGTGGAGAACTCCTCGCTTATGGGATATGGCTCAGCCACAGGCATCCAAAACAGGTCCAGAATCACATGGTCTTTGAGGTTGTTTAATCCGGGATGTGTTGGTAAAGAAAAGTTGCCTGTGTCGATAGCTGGGTTTGGTGAAAATACGAGTGTCTGCCATCCAATTGATCTGCTTGTGGGCAGACTGCCGAGCAAGGTGATTGGCGAAGGAATTTGGCGGTTTGGTGAAAAATAACCGCTCGCCGCTGTTGTGCTGAGGCGCAAGCTTCCACTAGCTGACTGCCTGAAGAATGGAACTTGATAAGTTAATCCATTACCCCCGGGAGTTTGGTTGGTCAGTGCTTGGAAATCCTGGTCTGGGCGAGATAGACTTCCTCCATCAGATCGATACCCCGGCAAAGATGTCCAGTCGCCTACACTTTTTGAGTTCGCAATGGTATGGGCAGGTCGTGCGCTTGTGACGCCAACATAGGTTTCATCACCACTTTCCGTTCCCAGATCCCCACCTACCCCTTTGGTAAAACGTCCGCCTTGGGCCATACCCTCCGGTGCAATAGTTGCTCCCAAAACCGAATAAAGGCCTCTAACAATATATCCGGTAGCAACTGTAAACTGCTCCCCTGAGCCGAGGGAATGGTATTGCAAGTTGGGGAAATTGTAATCATTCGGCGCTAAACCACCGACTCTTGGCAGGTTTTCACGAATTGGAACATTACCTGGTGTCATAATGTCCTTGGATGAAGAAAATTCGAATCTCTGCGCTAGACGGGGATCCCCGTTTCCTCGCTTTACGGGATCGGGAATCACTGAAATCACTGTGTCGTATGGAGTGGTGAAGGGAAAAGCATTACTTTTGAATAATGGCACTAAGCTAGCTCTGCGACTGGCTCCCACAAGGTCATTTGCGATTGGCCCAGCTGATTTTTCATTACCTGTGAAATCCAATCGATTCTTAAAGGACGTCATGAAAGAAGGTTCAGTTCTGTGACGAAGAGCATAAGCAACACTGTAACCATACAAATTTGCCCCGGGCTTAGTGAACATGCCGGTCCCGCCATTACCCTTGCTGACTGTTGTGTAAAGGGATGTGAAGCTCCAAATTGTGCTAGGATTCGTAGTTACCGCAGGATCACCTGTAGACTCTGCTCCACGATAAATCGGTGCAATCTCCACCACAGACCACCTGGTATTTCCACCAGCAGGATCATAAGCCTGAAAATTAGGATTCGGAGGGGGAATATAATTCAAACCGAGGGGAGCTGCTGTCAATGGATCTTCCGTAAAATCAATCTCGAAGTAATTCCAAAATGGTGCCAGTGGCATTGGCAGCGGAGCGCTCGCCCAACTCGCAAAGTCCGCTTTGTATGAGGCAATTAAAAGGGATGGATTGTTGGTGGGATCAACATCAGGATTACCATTAAGCAGACCATAGATATCGATTGTATAATCTCCCCCAGCAAACTGAAAAGTGGTATCACTTGGCTGAACAGTAATGGGCACACTGATTAGTCCGTAGTTATTGTTGTTAATATCCCCATTGATGAGATCCTTGGAACCAGCTATGGCTCCTGTTGCATCCTTTTTATACAGCGGCTGCATGAAGGCAGGAATTGCCCTTGGACTTCCTCCACCTGTTCTAAAATCCATTTTTGCCACTGCGTTACCAAACCCAAGATCTGCTCCGTTCACACTCGGTGAGGATCCCGTTATTTTCACCCAGAAAACAGGCTCGTTTGACGCCAAAGCTCCAGCAACAGGTGAAAAGTCGAGAATCATCATCGCCTGCATTCTCTTGGTCTGTGCACCTCGGGGGTAACCCACTGGGGCACTCGGATCCCCGGTTCCCACATTGATCAAATTCTGCCAGTTGTTAGGATTGCGGTAAAATGCACGTTTTTCCTCTGCAGTGACGACGCTCGGCGGGAAAGTTGTTGGTGGACGAGGAGGTTCACGATCTGTTGCAATGAACGATAAAGCAACTTCGCGTAAAACAGGAAATTCGCTCAAAGTTACAATTTCACCTGATCCAAGATTCAACTTTAAAGGAATAGGAGAAAAGGCACCTGATTCGCTATAATCTTGAACAACCACTCCACTTTTGTTTTTGAAGTGGGAAAAGGAAACTGGGACGTATGAATACAACATTCGCCCATCGGTGTCTAAAGTGTACTGATTTACCAAGGATCTAATTCCGTTGAAAGTGTTTGACAGTAATGCTTCCGTTTCAATTCCTGGATATTTGGCTTCTAACGTTCCTCCAAATCCTGGAACGGAGGTATCTGTTAAACGCTGAAGGTAGGTGAGCAATTGCCTGTTTCTTGCGATTTGAGAATAATCATGTGTCGGGCTTTCCGGATTCTGGCGTTGGAAAAAATATCTATCCCCCCCATCTGATCTCTGTCTATTCAAGATCGATGTGAAAGCCAGTAGACGCTCTTCCGCTTTCATCCATAGGTTGGATGCTATCGTTGAGCTATCAGGCGCAGGAGAGGAAGGGTTTAACACCCTATTGGTTGCCGCATGGGCGGATGTCCAAGGCCAAGTCACTGGCCAGAGGCTGATACGGGGTGTCTCAAACAATGTTGTCTCCGGCGCACGACTAGAAGAAGTCAGAAAAAACGACCTCTCACGAATCATGTTTGCTGAAACACCGATTTGCGGGCTCCGAGTAGGATGCTGAAACAGCATTTCTTCAGGAGAGACATAGAGACGATCTGTTTTTAATGAGAGCGGAGTATTTGGTATGCTCGGCAATGTTCCCTTAGGTCCAAATGCAAATGTTTTACTTTCGATAGGATAGGTTCCACCTCTTGAGCTTACATTTGATGACGGCACGCGTGGTGTTAAGTTTAAAATGGCGGTAAGTTTAGACCGATAACCGGCTACATCTGTCCATCGATCACCGGGAGCCATTTCTGATAGAACTGCTGACAGAGAAGTCATAGCTGGATGCCCAGGAGTCCTGTTGAATTCCCCGCCTACTGGAGGATTGCCAGCAAATTGCAATTCATCACGGGTTGCGGCTTTGGGCCAGTCCCAATAAGCTCCTTCACTGGCGGTGTTGATATTGACTTTGGAGGTCTCATCATCAGTCCAGAAGGCAACCCGTCCAATAATTGGGTTGGCGGCTGAGGCACCTGTGACGCTGGCCGTGCTTCCTGAACCATTAGATGCGGCTACCATCTGACCATCTTCCAATACATAGAGCCAACGCACGGGCATGGGGGCGGCAGAACCGGAACCTGCGACAGCCGCGTTGCTGGCATCAATGGAGAAACCTTCAACCAGCCCTGCGGCTCCTGGATCCAAAATTGGGTAGACTCCATTGATAGGCTGGTTCAAATCGACATACTCCGCTTTGATGTTCTGCCAACCAGCGGGCGGGACTTGAGCCGTTGCGGTAGGATTAAAGCCGGTCCCTGACGATGACAGGGCCGTGTCCCATGAGTAAAGTTTGTAGATGTTTTGCGCGTCTCCGCCACCGACAAAGGTTCGGATCATTCCGGGCTGGGAGGCCCAGGAGACAGGGGCCGCTGCCGTGCCTTCTTTCGTAGCAGCATTGATTTGACCCATCACCCGGCTGACAGTGGTACCGGCCAGATGACGGACTTCACTGCTGGTGGCGTAGAGGCTGACGCCACGCCGTTCCCGTCCGGCGCTGGTGAGAAAAAAGACCGCCATGGACGTGGAGAGCACGATGGCGATCAGGACAAGAAGAAGCGCGAAGGCGCGGTTGCGGGGAGTTTTCATGTCTTAGTTTGATGAGGACCATTTGGCCCCTTGGAGTTCAACGGAGGTTCGAAAGATGCGATGGCGGATGCTGGCTTGTGTGAGTTGGCTGCTATAAGTGGTGAGATCATCTTCGAATCGGCTGGAATCGGTGAAGAGGCCAGCGGGCACATTAAATTCAGCAGGGGGTGTTGCGCTTTTCGGATCAAACCGGGCCAGCGATCGGCGATCCACGCTGACCATGGCCACATCAACAATGGGTGGAATCTGGTTTCTCATGATGTTAGCACGCTTTTGGGGTGATACCCGGCCAGCCGGATACCCCGTCTGCCAAGCACGCGAGTCATAATGAAAGTTCGGCGTCAGGATAGATCCAATTTTATCATCGGTATACACCTCGCTCAACTGGGTGGCGGCCGATTCTTCATCCTTGGGAGACAGCCTGGGACGGAAAACAAGCAAACACACATCTTCCGCCAGAACCCGGGCTCGCGGATTGCTGACAGATGTAGGGGTCGTAAAAGAATCCAACCATGTGTCGGTGTAGCCTGCATTTTTGGTTGAATCATAGACCTTCAAGTTTTCGGTCGGCTCCACAACCTGTACCAACCGGAAGCGGTGCTCGGAGCCGAAGAGGGACTGTAACCACGTCGGCAGAAGGCTCTTATCCGTGGTGCCATATTGAACAAAAAATCCAACGGAATTCACGGTTCGATTTAAGGAGGAAAGCGAGGCATCATCTGTCACTCCCAGCGGCGCTTGGAAAACGACGGCTTGCCCGGGATTCAGCGTGGCGGTTGCGCCGGGAATGACGTCCGCGGTGGGACCTGAGAGAAAGTGCAATTCGGAAGCCCGCGCGAAATTAGTAGGCACAAAATTGTTCCTATTGGACTCGTTTCTCGGCTCGCCGGCCGCATTCACGTAGTCGTTGTAGGTATTCAGCGTGGCACGTGAGAGCGTCCTTGTGATCGAGGCAAAGGCTGATCTGGCATTTTGAAAACCGGAGATTTTTCCTGAGCTGGATTTCCAGATCTCGCCGATCCCACCTGTGACTTGAAGGAGAAAGCCCATCACAATGAGCAGGACGGTGACGGAAACAAGGAGCTCCAGCAGGGTGAAGGCGGATTTGTGTTTGGAAGAAAGAGTTTTCATAAGCCTCGGTCCACAAGAAGGAAAGTGCGGCGGGTGGGACGAGAACCTGGAAGGTCAGGATCTCTTTGGAAGCCGATGGAAACGGTGGTGCGCCGCAATTCCCCGGCGCCCTCGACGGGCAAAGCCTGACAACGCACGATAAAGGAAGCACCGTCTGCACCAGGCACCTCCAGCCCTTCATTGTCAAAATACAGAGGAAACCGCGAGGTGACATGCGCTTCCACTTCATCGAATTTGGTTGAGGTCAGCTCGGCGCCCAGCGAATTAAAAATCTCTGACTCCACAATTTGCCGGTTCGCCTCCTGCAAAGACTTCAGTCCGGCGGGCATAAGGGAAAAAATCACCAGCAACGCAAAAGTGGCAAGCCCAATAGCCAGGACGACTTCGACGAGGGAGAAGGCGCGGGCGCCAGCATAACCAACCCTGTGGTAGGGTCGGCAGTCCCTTGCCGACCGTCGCTGAAGAGCAGGAAAGTCGGCGGGCAAGGCCGTGTCCTCCATAGCTTCAGCGGAGGAGGAGATTGATCCCGCCCTACCTAGAGAGGAAGGCAAGCCCGTTGCCCTTGACGACAAAGGTCCGTGCTCAGGCAAGCAAGAATGAATGGGGGGGGCAAGTTTCACTTTTTGATAATCACATCAGTGATGATTTACAATGTATACACTAGGTAAGGTGAGGTCAATGGATAATAACAGCAAAAATCGGTCGCTCAAGGCTTGGCATTTGACGAGGATTTTTCCGAAGTTCCGTATTGATTCCACAGGCTGACAACAAAAGGAGACGGGGAATTGGCACCCCCATCGGCATCCCCGGTTTTCATGACACGGTCAGCGTAGGCAAAGAGGGGAGGATGGTTCCAAGCCTCCTCTTTTTCCATGATGCGGGCGGCCAGTGCAAATCCCGGAATGGAGGCATTGTTGATGGAACGGTAGGGAGCATTCCACTCCTTGTTGTCCATGGCCGGCTCTTTGGCATGACGAATCCCCCACTCCGCGAGACCAATATCCTCCGCAGTGTAAGGTTCAGGTTTACCTCCACGTTTGTCAGGGTTCCATCCGGCGCTGCTGGAAACATCCACATCAGCCTGGCTCACGATAAACGTTTGTTCATCCTCTTGAAAACGGGTATCCCACTTCCCGACATCGGAAAGGTGGGGGTCGTTCAGCACGATCCCGGCCACAAAGATGGGCAGCTTGCGGCCCATGTGGTGGCCGCCATTCGCCGGCCATCCGCCTCCTGCATCAGCAATGCCGGCAAAATCGATTCCCATTTGCACAAAAGGGATCAGCAGATCGTTTTTCTCCTGCCCGCCTGGGAGCTGCGAAAAATCCAGATTCAGAACCAAAGCGGCATGATTAATGACGGCCGCCATATCGCGTCCGTAGGATGGCATGTTTTCTGAAGGGTGCACGAAAGCCCCCAAATACTCATAAACATGGTCGATCCAGGGCCGGCGGATTTGTGTCGCCAGGGTCTCCGGACTGGGTTCATTCCCCACAGGTGCCAGATTTTTCAGCTTTGTCAGGTCGAGATCTTTGACCTGAAACTTGATGGTTTTGTCCGTTCCACTGTAGGGAGGTCGAAAGCTTCCTTCGGGGGGAGGTTCAGGAAGGACGGTGAGGACGGCACCGGAACGCACGACAGGGCGCGGCGTGTTGGTTCCTTTGTTAAATTTCGGAGCGCCGGGTTCGGTATCCCCTTCCGAACGATAAAGCCAGCTCGCCGTGGAAACCAGGCTGGACCCCGGAGGCAGGGCCAGCGGGTTCTTGGCGGAAATCGGATCCCCACCAGCCAATCCGGCATTCAGGTTTTCATCATAGGAATTCAGCCGCATGTTGTAACCCTGACGTTTATCCACCCCGGGATTGACCATCGAGCCATCTTCCCCCGCCTGCGGGGTGAATCCTTCGGCGTGCAGATCCGTCGTGATCCCGATCACAGTCACCGGTCCCACCACCCAGTGGTCGCCGTTGGCAAATGTTCCCGTCTTCACATCCTTGTCAAAGGTCCATGTGATGCCGTGTTGGGTGATGCTTTTTTCTGCGAAAACCGTCGGTGACGCAGCCAGCAAAATGGCCGCCGCAAAGCCAGCAAAACGGGGTAAAAACACGAGGGAGGGAGAACACAAAAGCATCACAGCATTGATCATCCATGACAGGGGAAAAGTCAATTTTCTTTTGGGAGACGTCATAAAAACGGTCTGATTAAAAGCGGGTGAGAAGAGACAAGTGGGCGGGCAAGGGACTGCCCAGCCCTACCATCAAGGGGGCGCTTCGCGTTCGCGCCAGCTCGTTCTTCCACG
>JBGSPC010000210.1:0-2327 GCA_041738805.1 Terrimicrobiaceae bacterium
TATGCAGGTGTGGGATATCGAGCACCTCGGCCAATGTCTGCCCGGCCAACCCGGCATCCCAATAGTGGCTGTTCAAAAATTGATACTTCAACCCCGCCGCGCGAATCAGGCGCTGGGCGTTCTCCCCCCACTCAGGCAACGATTTGTAAAGATACTCCTTGGGGATGAATTTCCGCCCACCACACGGCACGCGCAACACCCTCACCCGCTCATTCACCGAGTCCACCTCGGGTTGGTCCTCAAACCGCCGCGTCCAAATGTCAACCTCGTAGCCCAACTCGGCCAATTTTTTGGACAACTCGAGCACGAAGACGACCTGCCCGCCCGTGTCGGCCGCCCCCAAAGGCGGTTCCACCGCGACGTAACCATGCGTCGAAATCATCGCGACCCTCGGAAGATCGCTATCAGCCCGCAAAACCTCCCGCAAGTTTTCGGATAAAGTCATTCAATCCACCCTAATTCGGATGATCACTCACGACAACCCCCTATGTCCCCTGCCATCCTCCCGCCCAGCGACTCAAAGGGCTATCTCTCCGCCGTCCACGTGGGAAACCCGTCTGGCCAGAAAAATCCTGTCGACCCGGTCGGAGAAGAAACCGGGAGCACCGGATGGCCCAAAAACCAGCCGATCCCGTCAGCAACCATTACCAATCCAGCAAGGAAAAAGAGTACCGCTGCCAGCCATGGCATCACCTTGAGGGCAAAGTCCGCAATAGACTGAAAAAAACGGCCGGCATGGTGGGGCATTAGAAAACGCAAACCCATCAGGCATAGGAAGGGAAAAACAAAGAGGAGGTTGTAAAAGACCAGACAGCCAATGGCACCCACCCAGTCAGGGTCGAATCGGACGATCCTCTCGATCGCAGCCAGATAGGGCACAGCTCCAGGAATACCGAGCAGGACCAACGTGGCTCCCAGGAGAAACATCGCTCCGGTTGATGCCTCGGGAGCAGGTCGGGCTTCCGCCCCGGCCTTTGCCGGTCGGCGCAAATACCAGGCCGAAACAATGAGAAGCAAACCAATTAGAATCTGAGCGACCAGCTCCAAGGCATTGGGCTGGTTCCAAAGCCTGTCAAAGTAAGCTCCGAAGTTTTCGAAGATGAACTCTGTGCCCATCAAAAGAACCGCTCCACAGATAAAATAGGTCACATAAATACCCCCGACGAAAGCCCCAGCGGAGGCCCACGGACGTTTTCCACCCAAGGCCATTGTCAGGGGAATAGCCGCCAGCGGCACCATTGAGATGCTGTCAAACAGCGCGATGGCGGCCAATGTCAGAAGAAGAAAAATCATCGTTGGGTCTCACTTCCTAATCGCCCGAATCCACTCAGGCCGTGGATTTTGCGCGTGCGAAGGTGCCTGTCGAACGGGTTCGCTTTGAAGATCGTCCACGCCCTGCGTGTGGAGTCCTTTTGCGCATCGGGAAGCGCATGGAAGGTCTTTACTACCTTTGGTCAGGCTCATGCCTGAAGAGTAAATGATCTGATCATTCCGTGCCAGTCTGCTGTCCCCTTTTCATATGGCCTGACCCGAATCTGACCCACGGATAGAAGACCCCCCCAAAAAAAATTTCCTCTTGGACAGATTCCCAACACAAGGGTAGGAAAAAACCGTGGAAAAGATCGCTCTGGCCGCCGTTGCGCATCCCGACGACATCGAATTCATGATGGCCGGGACGATGTTGCTTCTCCAGAAGGAGGGTTGGGAGATTCACTTTTGGAACCTGTGCAATGGCTGCCTTGGTACTGTGGAGTATTCCCGTGAGGAGATCATCCGGATCCGCGCTGAGGAGGCCATTCATTCAGCCGAGGTTGCGGGTGCTGTTGCCCAGGCTCCGCTCTTTGACGATCTCGATGTTTTTTATGACTCCCCCTCCCTTGCCGCAACCGCCTCGGTCATTCGCTCCGTTCGCCCCTCGCTGATACTGACGCATTCTCCTGCCGACTACATGGAGGATCATCAAAACATTTGCCGCCTGGTCGTGTCGGCAGCCTTCTCACGGGGGATGCCGAATTACATCACCAACCCGCCTCGTGCTCCCTGGTCCGACCCCGTGCGGATCTACCATGCCCTGCCGCACGGGCTGCGCGACGGACTTGACCGCGTTGTTGAGCCCGACCTGTTCGTGGATATCTCGGCAACCCTCGAAAAAAAGCGGGACCTTCTGTCCTGCCATGCGAGCCAAAAGAACTGGCTGGATGCCAGCCAGGGAATGGGAGCGTATGTGGAGGAAATGCAGCGTCTCTGTGCCGGGATGGGTGCCATGTCGGGGCGCTTCGTCCATGCAGAGGCTTTCCTTCGCCACAGTCACATCGGATTTTGCCCGC
>JBGSPC010000238.1:0-24977 GCA_041738805.1 Terrimicrobiaceae bacterium
CCCTAGCCTCCAAGAAGAGGTTTCATTTTTCCATCGCCATCGGCTTTTCCATTGCCCCAGGTGTAAACGAATTTTCCTATGCGGGCGGTGGCGGGTTTTGCGGTTTTTGTATTTTTGGACATGCGAGGTTTTGAGTTGAAATGGTGACAACAAGGGCTTCCCGCTGCAGCAGGCTGTCCGATCCGGGGCCCGTGACTCCATGCCCGGAATGATGGATACCATTTTGAATCTTGGGTTGAATGATGAAACGGTGCAAGCGCTTGCCAAAGCAACGAACAACGAACGCTTTGCCTGGGATTGCTACCGCCGGTTTGTCCAGATGTATGGAGATGTCGTGCTTGGCGTCCAAAAGCGCGAGGGCGAGGACCATGAACCCTTTGAAACCGTCATCGAAGAGTTCAAACACGAAACGTATGGCCGGGAACTGGTGGACAGCGACCTGACTGCCGCTGATCAAGAGGAGCTTGTGAAGCGTTTCAAGGCTTTAGTCAAAAAGCGCACCGGGCATTCCTTCCCGGCGAACCCATGGGATCAACTCCAAGGAGCCGTTGGGGCCGTTTTTGGTTCTTGGATGAATGATCGTGCGATCGTTTACCGCCGCAAATACGGCATTCCTGCCGAATGGGGTACGGCTGTTAATGTTCAGGCCATGGTGTTTGGAAACACGGGCGAAAATTCCGGATCCGGCGTCGCCTTCACGCGTAACCCCGCGAACGGTGTGAAAGAATTCTACGGAGAATTTCTGATCAATGCACAAGGCGAAGACGTCGTGGCCGGTGTGCGCACGCCTGAACCCGTCGCACTCCTCAAAAAGCATCTGCCAAAACCCTTTGCCGAATTGGAAAAAGTCCGTCAGACCCTCGAAAAACATTTCAAGGATGTCCAGGATTTTGAGTTCACGATCCAGGACGGAAAGTTGTTCATGCTCCAAACCCGGAATGGCAAGCGCACGGCTGTCGCCGCCTTGAAATTCTCGGTCGATATGGTCAATGAAAAACTCATCGACTGGAAAACCGCCATCATGCGCAACCCCGCCGATCAACTGGATCAATTGTTGGCTCCTGTCTTTGATGTCACGGAAGTCAGAAAGGTGAAAGCCATCGCCAGCGGTCTTCCCGCAGGACCGGGTGCCGCCTCAGGAAAAATCTATCTCAATGCCGATCGTGCCGCCAAAGCTGAAGAGGCCGGAGAGAAAGTCCTGCTCGTTCGCAATGAAACCTCTCCTGAAGATCTGCGTGGTATGATTGCTGCCGAAGGCATTCTCACCGCCAAAGGCGGGGTCTCCTCGCACGCCGCTCTGGTGGCCCGTCAGATGGGCAAGGTCTGTATTTGTGGCGCCTCGGCACTGCAAATCGACTATGACAAAAAAACGGTAACGGTCGCTGGTCAAACCTTCAAAGAAGGCGACTACCTCTCCATCGATGGAACAGCGGGAACCGTCTATGCTGGAGAACTGGCCACGGCACCCTCCGAAATCATTACCGGTCTCCTTCATGGTGACAAGGCCGCTCAGAAAACGGAGAAATTCAAAAACTTCAAGCAGCTCCTCGACTGGTGTTCTAAAGTCACACGGCTCGAAGTCCGCACCAATGCGGACAATCCCGAGCAGACAGAAAATGCTCTTGCCTTTGGTGCCACGGGCATCGGTCTTTGCCGCACGGAACATATGTTCTTCGAAGGCGAACGCATTGATGCCATGCGCGAAATGATTCTCGCGGAAAACACTCCTGACCGGGTCACGGCCCTCAAAAAGCTGCTCCCTTACCAACGGGCTGACTTCACCGGGATCTTCAAAGCCCTCAAAGGCTATCCGGCCACCATCCGCCTTCTGGATCCCCCGCTCCACGAGTTTTTGCCCCACGATCATGGTTCCCAAAATGCCCTGGCACAAAAGCTTGGCGTGGCCACAGAAAAAATCAGCCAGCGTGTCAAGGACCTCCACGAGTTCAATCCCATGCTCGGGCACCGCGGCTGCCGTCTCGGGATCTCCTACCCTGAAATCACCGAGATGCAGGCGCGTGCGATTTTTGAAGCAGCTGCCGATGTGGCCAAAAAGAAGATCAAAGTGAAACCCGAAGTGATGATTCCTTTGGTTGGCTTCAAAAAGGAACTCGATCTCCAGGTTGAGATTGTCCATCGCGTGGCCAAAGAAGTCATGGCGGAAAAGAAAATCAAATTCGACTATCTGGTCGGCACCATGATTGAAGTGCCCCGTGGAGCAATCACCGCTGACGAAATTGCAAAAACCGCAGAGTTTTTCAGCTTCGGCACCAACGATCTCACGCAAACAGCACTCGGTATGAGCCGGGATGATATGGGCTCCTTCCTGCCGCCCTACACCGAAAACGAAATCTTCAAAAAGAACCCGTTTGCGACATTGGATCAGGAAGGTGTTGGTCAACTCATTGAGATCGCCATCGAACGTGGCCGCAAAACAAATCCGAAGATAAAACTCGGCATCTGCGGTGAACATGGCGGCGATCCTGACTCGGTCAAGTTCTGTCATCGTGTCGGCCTCACCTATGTGAGTTGTTCACCTTATCGCGTCCCGGTGGCCCGTCTGGCTGCGGCGCAAGCGGCTCTCGAATCCAAATAAAAACCCATACACTATGAACATCCCAACCCTGAAAACAGCACTCCTTGCCATTGCTGGTGTAGCCCTCATCGGCTGCGCGGCCATGGAATCCTCCAGTGATGAAAACCTGATGGCCGCGGCGGGTTTCCGACCGCAAACCCCCTCCACGGCCAAACAACGGACCGTCTTTGCGGCCCTTCCAAGCTACAAAGTGCAGCGTCTGAATCAGGGCGGGCAGTGGGTTTACCTCTACAAGGACCCCAAGCAAGGCGTTGTGTATGTCGGTGGCCCCAATGAGTACGAACGTTATCGTCAGTTAGGCCTTCAGCAGGACATTTCGTCCGAACAACTGAGCGCCGCAGAGCTTAACCAGGAAGCCGCAGAAGAATATTCTGCCTGGGGACCTTGGGGTCTCTGGTATTAACCGCCACTCCTCACCAAAAAAGCGCCACGGCCAACGGCTTTGGCGCTTTTTTTTGTTCATAACAACCTTCTTCGCAACAAATCTTGTCTCGCACTCGCACAATCCTTGACAGTTTGTTGCATAAGCACGTATCAATCATTGAGCGAAACAAACCCCAATCCCCACACAGCAAATTTTATGAATGTCGAAGTCACAAACTACCGGGGTTGGGCAAACACGCTGCGGGTCTCCAATGGAACCACCGAACTTTTGGTCACGACCGATGTAGGCCCGCGCATTATCTCTTACCAAACAGAAAACCGGGGCAATATCTTCAAAGTCTATGAAGACCAGCTCGGGAACACGGACGAGGAAGAGTGGCAAATCCGTGGTGGTCATCGCTTTTGGCTGGGACCCGAGGATTGGATTCTGTCCTACCACGTCGACAACCGCCCCGCGCACTGGAAGCAGATTGGATCAGGAGGTGAACTCGTGATCGACAGCCTTCAAAACGACCCGACCACCATCCGGAAAACTCTCGGAATCCGTCTCTCCCCTGACAGTTCGGCAGTCACAATCCGCCACACCGCCACCAATGAGGGCGGCTCACCATTCCGTCTGGCCACATGGGGCCTCAGTGTGATGCGTCCGGGAGGTCTGGAAATCATCCCTCAGCCAGCCCTTGGCGAACACCCGCGCGACATTCTCCCCAATCGGGGAATGGTGCTCTGGCCCTACACGGACCTCTCTGACCCCCGGTGGACCTTTGGCACAAACTATTGGCTCCTTCAGCAACAGCCTGATTCCCTGCCTACCAAGCTTGGCCTCGCTCACAACCAGCGGTGGATCGGCTACCTTTCCGAAGACCTGTTTTTTATCAAAAAGTTCGATCTGGTTCCTGGTGAGGCCTATCCTGACGGGGGATGTAATTTTGAGACTTTTACCGATGGCGAAATGATCGAAATCGAGTCTCTGGGCCCGATCAAAACCCTCGAGCCCGGAGAATCCGTGACTCACACCGAAAAATGGCAGCTATTTCCTCTCGATGAACAAATCACGATTGAGAGCGAACCCGCGCTCGCCACATGGTTGACTCCTTACGTGAAGAAAATCGGTTAATGCCTGTGCTGCTTCGCTTACCTGTCAGGGTGAAGGTCCCATGGCATGCATCAATTCCAATGATTTCTTTTGCCCGACACCATATTAAAGAGAGCCCGCTGCGCGGGTTGGTCCTGATATTGCTCGGCCTGACACTCTTCGGTTGCGAAACCGTCGATACCGGTGCTCAATCACGTGCTGCGATGAATGCTGCTATTCAGGCAGAACAACCTGGCAACTATTATATCGGCCGTCGCATGTATAAGAGAGACTACAAGGTCTGGGGATGGGTTCGTGAACCAGGAAAGCCGTGGAAAACGGCACGCCTTGTTATGCTCAATGAGCAGCAAAAACTCGCTCCGGATCGCGAGCAAAACCGTTTGGGATACGACAACAATTACGAGTATCGTCTCATGGGCAGTTTCTCCGGAGCCTCGGTATATGAGCCTGCGAGTGATGGCATTTATCCTGAGTTTGTTCTCACAGGTTACGAAATCCGCTCCATCTCCCCTGCAAACATCTACCAGCAAAAGCGTCAAAACGAACCAGCCGTGAGATTGCTTCAGGCGCCGCTCTGAGAAAGGTCCTGCCTGGGGGACACGTCGTGCCCACGCCGCTTGTTTCGATTCGCCGGTCGTCACCGGCCAGCCTCCACCAGTCAATCAGCATTCAAGAATCGGCAATTATCATTCGGAAATCGTTCGGACCGGCATGCACTCTTCGGGCCAGGCGGCGCCAGGGCCAAAGCCTAAGGGGATACCACAAACTTTGTTTCGCCCACCCGCGTGGCTTGCGCGAGATCAGCAGGCGTTCCCGAATCACCGCCCACCCAGGACCGCTTTTGCCAACTCCCGGCTGACCTTTCGAGTTGGTCCACCCAGCCATCCGGCCAGGTCACCTTGGCGGCACCATCCGCAAACTCCCATCGCCCCTCGGTGATTCCATTGATCGTGCTGTGAGCTGCTCCATTGGCTTGAAGAGAAAGATAAAGATAGGATCCATCAGGTTCGCGATTCAGTCGCCAAACGCCCACAAAGGCGGCGGCTTCCCCATCAAAGCGTTGGGTGGGAGCTGAGTTGGTGGGGGATTCAGCCAGCGACAAGCCGGGTGCAAACCCCTCATGCACGGGCCCCCCGTCACGCATGACGATCCGATCCGACCAGCCATCATCAAACAAGACACAGATTTGGCCGTCCACAACCCTCCAGAATCCCCGCTGCCCTTTCGCTCCGGCAGGGCCTTTGACCCATGTCGAAATAGCCTGACCATTCTGAAAAAGCACGACGTCAAAGGGGTGCCCCTTTTCATCCCTCGTGGTCCAGACGCCGGCACTGACGTCGGGCAGCGCGGCCCTGGCCGACATCTCCGGACGGGTCTGGTGAGGCGTGGTGATTTTTGTTCCACCTTCGGGTCCACACCCGACAAAGAAAAGAGCAAGCAAGAGACCCGGGGAAACCTTCATTATTTTGGAATGGTGTGCCATTGCTCAAGCAGGCGCAAATCATTTTCCGCGTGAAGGCAACACTCGATTGTGCAGGCAGGAAGTGGTAGGATCAACAACTCATGTCACAAGAAACCGGCAAACCTGATCTGCAAGCCCGGCTGAGGGATGTGCCCCATAAGCCGGGTGTCTATGTGATGCGTGATCGCTTGAAGCGGGTGATTTACGTCGGGAAAGCCAGGGATTTAAGAAAACGGCTGGCCAACTATTTCACACCTTCCCGGAAGGCTGCGGCCGATGTGAAAACACGGGCCCTGATTGACAGCATCTGGCAATTCGAATTTCACACGGTTAAAAGCGATGCCGAGGCCGTGCTTTATGAAGGTCGCCTGATCAAGGAGTTCCGCCCGAAATACAATGTGAGTTTTCGTGATGACAAACGATTTCTTCTGGTGCGCGTCCATCCCGGGGAGCCATGGCCGCGCTTTTCGCTCACCCGCCTCAGAAAAGAAGATGGAGCACGCTATTTTGGCCCCTTCGCCCACAGCGGAGCCCTCAGGACCACCCTCAATGCTATTCGCAAAAATTTTGGAATCCGTTCCTGCCGGCCACTGGATCCCGGAGAACGCGATTATAAACATTGTCATGATCACATCATCAAAAACTGCAGTGCACCCTGCGTCGGAAAAATCAGCAGAGACGACTACCTCAGAAGGATCGATGAGGCCTGCGAATTCCTTGACGGGGCCTCTCGAAAGATGATCGAGCAGGTCGAAACTGAGATGCACGCAGCTGCCGAGCGCCTCGATTTTGAAAAAGCCGCTTCCCTCCGCAATCTGCTGGATGATCTCCGAAGGACCACCAAGCCGATGACGAGATTCACGCGCAAGGCGCTGCCTTCGGCAATCAACCCGGCAGAGGACCTTGCCGCTCTTGCCGGGGCACTGGGGCTTCACCGCCCGCCACATGCCATGGAATGCTTCGATATTTCAAACATCAGCAACACCCATATCGTGGCAAGCATGGTGCGGTTCAAAGAGGGGATTCCCGACCGCGACAACTACCGGCGGTACCGGATCACGGGCACGAATGGCCAAAACGATTTTGCCAGCATGGCGGAAGTTGTGAAACGTCGATACGCCCGCGTCCTTCGCGAGTCGGCTTCTGCGCTCGAAGGGGAAGACGAATTCAGCCAGGAAATTCCCACAGAAATCCAATCCCGTGCCGTCAAAAAAGGCGCCATGCCCCTGCCGGACCTCATCATTGTCGATGGGGGGCGCGGCCAACTCTCGAGTGCGTGCAAAGAACTACAACGCCTCGGACTGTTCGATGTGCCCATTATCGGGCTCGCCAAAGAATTTGAGGAAATTTACCGTCCTTCCCGCCCCTTGCCTTTGCGTCTCCCTCACGACAGCGGAGCCCTCAAACTGTTGCAGCGAATCCGTGACGAGGCCCATCGCTTCGCCAATGGCTATCACAGCCTCCTCCTCAAACGCCGCATCCGGGAAAGCCTGCTGGATGATATTCCCGGCGTTTCGGAATCCCGCAAAAAAGCGCTTCTTGCCGCCTTTGGATCCGTCGAGCGACTGCGGCGGGAACCCCCCGCCACCATGGCTGAAGTCCCGGGAATCAGCCTTCGACTCGCGGAACAAATCTCCAGCTACTTGATCAGCATGCAGTCACCGTAGCTGTAAAACCGGTATTTTTCAGCAACGGCCTCCTTGTAAGCCTGCAACACAACCTCTCGCCCGGCAAAAGCACTCACGAGCATGAGAAGGGTGGACCGTGGCAAATGAAAATTGGTGAGGAGCGCCCCCACCCTCTGGAATGCGTGAGGAGGACGGATAAATATATCTGTCGAGCCCGAAACCGCTTGAACCGGCCCTTCCGGCTGTGACTCCAGAACACGGGCCACCGTGGTCCCCACGGCGAGAATTCGCTGCGCGGAATTGATGGACGTGGCCGACGCTGGCGATATCCGATATCGCTCCTCATGCATCTTGTGGTCCGCCAATGCCTCACATTTCACAGGCTGGAAGGTCCCGAGTCCAACATGCAGGGTCACAAAGGCATGAGGAACTTTTTCGAGCAGTTCCGGCGTGAAATGCAGTCCGGCTGTCGGTGCTGCCACCGAGCCCTCCTCGCGGGCATAAACCGTCTGGTATCGCTCCACGTCCTCATCATCCGCCTCCCTCCCGAAATACGGAGGGATGGGCACCCGGCCCTCCCGTTCGAGATCAGGCTCTTTTTTAAACTCAACAACCCTCGTGCCATCCTCAAAAACCTCAAGAACTGTGAGCGAAGTGGATGCAATGTCCATTGCGCTTCCCTGACGGAATTTTTTTCCTGGCCGTACCAGACACTTCCAAACCCGGGGTGCCAAACGCTCCACCAGGAGGACTTCCACTTTCCCTCCATCTCCCAACAATCGGGCGCGAATCACGCGCGTATCATTCATGACGGCCAAATCCCCGGCTTCCAAAAGATCTGGAAGGTTTTTAATACTCCCATGGGAAATCTGACCCGAACCACGGTCCAAGACCAACATTCTGGCCTCATCCCGACGCTCGGGCGGACGGCTTGCAATGAGCTCCTCAGGCAACTCAAAATCATAATCAGAAACATAGACACTCATTCTTCCAGCTCAGCATACACCGGCTGAAGATGATTTCCATGCTTCAGAAATCCTCCCCTTCTGCTGGCGGGAGTCTTCCAATTCTGTCGGAATCGTTTCCATCATTGCATCGCCATGCCAACCATGTTAAGCCCTTGCAAATGGAATTTGAATGGATGGAGCGGCATGCACTCATCGGAGATGTCTCCGAGAAGGAGGTGGAAGAATCGTTCGAGGATCCCTTCAGCATCCGTTTGCTTCCCGACCTCGATTCCTCAACGGAAACCCGTTACTTCATTCTTGGAAAATCCATTTCCGGCACGCCCCTTTTTACGGTGTTTTGGACGGATGGCAAACGCTACCGTGTGATTGTCTCCCGCGTCATGACTGATGCCGAAGCCGGGTTTTACGAACGCAAAAACTCCGACCCTGCCAACTGACCCATGAGAACAATCACCAAATGGAGTGAAGTCCCAAGCTTCGTCGATGAGGAAACCGAAGCCGAATTCTGGAAGGAAACCACATTGGACCCGCGCTTGATGAACGGTTCCATGTTAAAGTCCGACACCAGGGATAGCACCACCATCACTCTCCGGTTTGATCCACGCATGCTTGCAAGAATCAAGCGGCTCGCCAGATCCCGCTACCTGAATTACCAGAGTATGATCAAGCAATGGCTCAGCGAGCGCCTTGAAAAAGAGATGTGACCATTCCCGCCGAGCCCTCCGTTATCGATTGGGAGCAGCTTGATGCAATTGCTGATGGCTGGCCTGAAGATTTTGTGGAAATTTTTGAGGGATTCCTGGCCGACCTGCCGGCGGATTTGAATGCCCTCAATGACGCCATCGCAGCTGGAGAGGCCACAACGATTGCTTCCCTCGCCCACCGGGCCAAAGGCAGTGCCGCAAACTTTGGATTCCAAGGCGTCTATGAAGCAACCCTGGAAATCGAATCTCTCGCCAAGGCCGACACCCTTGAGAACACCCCCGCTCTCCTCAGCCAAGCCTTCGAAGCCTTGGAAGCCGGAAAACGCGAAGTCGCGCGGGTCCGCAGTCAAACCCCCTGAACCGGGGCACCTCATTTTTGCTGACCTGATGCCGCAAAAGTCCCAGCCCGTATTCTGCTGCGTCGAAACGATTGCCCTGAAACCGATCGGGAATGTTTTGTTTCGAGGTTCGAGCCGGATCGTTATGTCAGTTTTTTTGTTTTCGCTGATTTTTGCCGGCACGTCTGTTGGATATGATGGCGGACGGGCGGATTTCCTCTTCAAGTTGCAAACGGCCCTGAAAACCCGCGACTACCCTGGTTTGGCGAATTGTTTTGAGTTGGAGGGCACTGAGGTGGAGACCCAGCGAATGCTCTGGAAGTTGCTTGATCAACTGGTGAAATGGCCATCGCATCAGGTCAAAGTGACGGAGCGCTCGCAAAAAGGTCCGTTCACCATGGAAAAGCACGGACGATCCTTCACCCTGAATGGGGATTGGACCTTTCAGGTTCACATCCTCCGTGGCGCACCACCTGCGAGAACCTTCGTCTTCCCGGCGGGGGTCGGAAAATCCGGCAAATACGCGATCCTCATGAGTGTTCCTGTCATTAAAAACTAGATCGTTATCAGGGAATTGTGACGAAATTGTAACGTGCGGGGCATTGCTCCGACAGGTGGTACGCCTTAGGAAACCACATAACTGTGGTGCGACTATCTGTGATTCAGCATTTTTGGGGGGGGCAACCCTCCTTGATTCCTTCCGCGTGGGCACGTCCTTCGGTTGGAATCCGTTGCGCCTCAGTCACAAGGTCTGCGCTCGCGGCTGTTTTTCTTATTTGGATAGCTCCTTCTCAGGGCCAGGATCCTGAGGTTGCTCCAGAGCCCGAAGGAGCGCAGGAAGAACAAGCAATCTACATCAAAGAGTATCGTGTCGTGGGGACCACAAAGCTGCCAAGGGAGGATGTGGAGACGGCCGTCTATTCTTATCTTGGTCCGGGTCGAACGGCTCAAGATGTCGAGGGAGCACGAGCCGCACTTGAGAAAGCCTATCGTGATCGCGGGTTTCAAACGGTGAGTGTGAATGTGCCGCCCCAGCGCGGACGCGGGGGGATCGTGGTTTTGCAGGTCACCGAGGCTTCCATCGGGACCGTTCGCGTGACCGGGGCGCGTTTTTTTCATATTGATCAGATCAAGCGCAGGGCGAGGTCCCTGGCGGAGGGATCCGTTCCGAATTTTGAGGACGTGCAGCGCGATCTGATAGCCCTGAACCGGAAGTCGGATCTGCAGGTGACGCCGGAGTTCCGGCCGGGAGCCGTGCCTGGCACCGTGGATGTCGACCTGGTGGTGAAAGACACTTTTCCGTTCCACGGCAGCGTGGAACTCAACAACCGCTACAGTGCCAACACCACGCCGCTTCGTTTGGATATAGCCGCCAGGTATGACAACCTCTGGCAATTGGGACACACGATCGGGTTTGGTTTCCAAGTGGCTCCTGAGCGGGTGGATGATGCCCTGGTCTTCTCTGGATACTACATCGCTCCGGTGCCGGGGTTGGATTGGCTGAGCGTGATGGTCCAAGGGATCCGCCAGAACAGCAATGTGTCCACCCTCGGAGGAACAGCCGTGGCCGGTAATGGCGAGGTCTATGGGGGAAAGCTGATGTTTGATCTTCCGGGCCGCCCCGGGCTTTTCCACACCGCAAGCCTCGGAGTGGACTACAAAAATTTTAAACAGGACCTCTCGATCAACGGGGAAATCGTCAATTCGCCCATCTCGTATTATCCCTTCACCGCCTCGTACAGCGGGTTTTGGGCGGGCAAGGGGTATCAGCTGGAATTGGACGCTGCCATCGTGTTCAGCTTTCAGGGTTTGGGAAGCGACGAGATCGAATTCGATAACCGACGGTTTGGATCCGACGGGAGTTTTGCGTATTTGCGGGGAAGCTTTGGCGTGACCCGGGACCTGCCCCTCGGATTTCAGTTGTATACCATGATCCAAGGACAGGCCGCAGGGGTGCCATTGGTGGACACCGAGCAGTTTGCTTTGGGCGGCTTAAACACCGTGCGCGGATATTTGGAAGCGGAGGTGCTGGGAGACAGTGCCGTGGCCGGAACCGTCGAACTGAGAAGCCCTTCTCTTTTGGGATGGGTTAAAGCGGAGGGGAATGATTGGCGGTTGTTCGCATTTGTTGATGCCGGAGCGGCCTGGCTGAACGAACCGCTGCCCGATCAATTGGCGGAGTTTTCTTTGTGGAGCTACGGCTTCGGGAGCACCATCCGTGTGTGGGATCATTTTAACAGCTCTGTCACCGTCGGGTTCCCCCAAGTCACTCAAAACCCCACGATCGCCGGCACACCGCTGGTGAGCTTCCGCGTTTGGGGAGAACTCTAAGCTGTTTATGAATATTGTTGTTTTACCATCCCACCTTCGCCGGTTCCTGATTGGCGCTGCCGTGGTTTTTTCCATCACAACCGCCTCAGCAGCTTCGTCGTGGTGGGACAAGGAATGGAGTGGACGCAAACCCTTCACCATCGACACGACGGCCGAGGGAGGTGCTATCAAGGATGCCGTTGGCACGACCGTGGTCCTGCTTCGCCTGCATCAGGGCAACTTCCCCTTTGAGGCCTCGAAGGAGGATGGAAGCGATTTGCGGTTTGTGTCAGGCGATGACAAAACCCCCCTGCCGTTCCACGTCGAAAAGTGGGATCCTCTCATGCTGGAGGGTATTGTGTGGGTTCAGGTTCCCGATGTGGCACCCGATGGCAAAACCACATTCTGGCTCTATTATGGCAATGCGGAACCTGCGGCGGAAACCGCAGGCGATCCCGCCAAAACGTATCCGGCGGGCACCGTTCTCACTTATCATTTTTCCGAACGTGGGACCCCGCCAAAAGATTCAACGTCCAATGGCAATGCCGCCGCCACAGCGGGCACGGTCTCTGAAGGTTCGTTAATAGGAGCCGGAATGCGCCTCCTTGGAGGGGACCCGATTGAAATCCCTGCCAATCCCAGCTTGGAATGGAAATCGGGGCAGGACTGGTCCTGGTCCGCATGGGTCAAGTCTGCCGGTCCCGTGGCCAATGCCGTGATCTTAAGCCGCAGTGAGGGGGATTCCTCGCTGCGCATTGGACTCAATGAAGCGATTCCATTTGTGGAGATCGGGAATGGTGGCCAGAGCCAGCGCACGCCGGATGGTGAACCCATCTCGATTTCTTCATGGACACGCCTGGAAGTTGTTGCGACCGGCGGCACGATCAACCTCTTTGTGAATGGCAAGGAATACGGCACCGTGAGCGCCTTGCTGCCGGCACTCAACACGCCGTTTTATCTTGGCGGGGACGCGGCCTCATCCGGTTCGGCCAACGGGCGATTCGTAGGGGAAATTGATGAAATGCAGATTTCGACAGTGGCAATTCCTGCCGGTGGGATTGCCTTCACGGCCTTGAACCAATCCGGGGCGGAAGCCGCCGGCAAACTTCTTGTTCCCGGCGAAGATGAGGGCGGCCATGCCAGTGGCGGCCATAGCGGGGCACTTGAGCACGTGATGCTCTTCGGAGACATCGCCAATAACATGATGTTTGACGGCTGGATCGCGGTTGTTGTCTGCGTGATCATGATGATCGCCGGCTGGACAGTGGCCGTTCAAAAATACATCGACCTCGGCAAAATCGAAAAGGGAAATGCCGAATTTCGAAACCTCTGGAAAAATGTCGCCGCGGACCTGACTTCAATGGACCTTGATGACCCCAAGGCTGCGAAGGACTTTGGCGGAAAGATCGGCAAGAAGGGCGTGAAACTCCTCAAGGATTCACCGCTTTATCATGTGTATCATGAAGGCGCGGAAGAGATCGCCCAGCGTCTGGGAAAAGGAAAAAACAAAGGTCAGGGACTGTCTGCCCGATCCATTCAAGCCATCCGTGCGGCCCTGGATGCCGCGCTGGTTCATGAGCAGCATCGCCTGAACAAAAACATCGTTTACCTCACGGTGAGTATCGCGGGTGGTCCCTACGTTGGACTGCTTGGAACCGTCGTGGGGGTGATGATCACCTTCGCAATTATTGCTAAGTCAGGTGAGGTGGATGTGAACTCGATTGCTCCCGGTATTGCGAGCGCACTGCTCGCCACAACCGTTGGCCTCCTTGTGGCTATTCCAGCTCTGTTTATGTATAGCTTCCTGAACACGCGCATTAAGGGGGTCATTGGCATTATGCAGGTCTTCATTGATGAGTTCGTGGCAAAAGTTGCTGAATTTTATCCCCCCCCGAGTGAGGCTGGACTTGCGGTGCCCATCCGTCAGATCCGCACCCCGGAAGAAGCCATCCGCAACGAGGAAAATGAGGCGGTTGATGAGGAAATTCGAGATGAGGTGCGCAAGTAATGGACGCCGGAGACGACAAATCCTACGACGACATCAACGTCACCCCCATGGTGGATCTCTACCTGGTTTTGCTCCTGATTTTTATCATCATGACAACGGCCGGGGTCCAGGGAATGAAGGTCGACTTGCCCCGCTCTTCCAGCAAACCCCCGGAACTGGGCGGCCCCAAGAGCCGTGCGATCACGATCAATAACGAGGGGAAAATTGCTTTGGATACCGTGCCTGTGACGTTGCAGGAACTTGAAGAACGACTCCAACAGCACAAAGCCGCCAACCCGGAATTCCCGGTCGTTGTGCGTGGAGACCGCCTCACGCAATATCAGGGAGTCATGGACGTCCTGGATGTCTGTGGACGCCTTGGGATCACCCAAATTGGCCTTGCCACCGTTGGACCAAAATGAGTGGGGAGGATTTCGACGATGAGGACGAAGATCCCGGCTTCTTTAAGAAGTATCGGGTCGTGATCATTATTGTGGCGCTTGTTGTTCTAGGTGCCGGGGCCTGGGCCCTGATGCCAAAAGAGAAACCCAAAAAGAAGGCATCCGCGGTGAGCATGGTCAATATCATGCCTCCACCCCCGCCGACGCCTCCCCCACCCACACCACCGCCAACACCGCCACCAGTTCAGGAGGAGCGCGAGATTCCCAAGGATCAACCGGAATTCGTCGAGGAGACACAACCGGAGGCAGCTCCGGAGCCGGACTCGCCCCCGGAAGAGGCTGCCCCGCTTGGAACTAATATTGAGGGTGATGGCTCGGATGGATTTGGACTTCAAGGCAAGGGGGGTGGAGGAATGATTGGCGGGCTCGGGCTGGGCAACCGGCAGGGCGGGAGCAAATACGGGGCTTATGCCGGTCAGGTCCAATCACGCGTGGCCCAAGCCATGCGTGCCAATAAAAGAACCCGGAGTGCTACTCTGAATCTTAAAGTGCGGATCTGGGTCGATTCCTCAGGCCGCGTCACCCGCGCAAATTTGGAGGGGTCCTCGGGCAATGCCGCCACGGACCGCGCCATCACTGACGAGGTTCTTTCCGGTCTTCAGCTTTCGCAGCCTCCCCCCGAGGACATGCCCATGCCCATCGTGATGAGGATTTCTGCCACCAAACCAAATTGATGACCGCCTTTACCAAAACCAACTTCCTTCCGCTTGCGGTGGCCTTGCTCTCCGCATGGATCGTTTCCGCAACGGCCCAATCCCCAACGCCGGAAATTCATCGCGCTGGCGGAAAAAACCGCATTGTGTTTGATAATTTCGCTTCGCCGACCCCCGCTCCCACACCCACGCCAGAGGCGACACCCGTTCCTGCCCGGACAGAATCCGTGCCCCCGGTGCTGGTCGAGGAGCCCCTCACGCCGGACCCCACACCTGCGCCAACCCCCACGCCTTGGGCGACCCCTCCTCCCCGGGTGGAAGCCACTCCAGAAGTTGAGCCGGTTGTCATCAAAAAAGACGAGCAAATCGCGGAGACTGTGACTGAGTCGGTCACTGGACAGGAAAGCCCGGCAATAGTGGCAGAAACCGAAAAGACTCCGGAAATTCAAAATTCTAAATCCAAAATTGAAAATTCCCCAACCCCACCAACGCCCGCCCAAGCCATCGCGGAATCAGCTGCCAAAGAGCCGCCACCAACAGCTGGCGAAGATGCTTTTGCCGTCGTTGGCCTTGAGGGATCCCTGCCGAGCAACTCTCAAACGGATGTTCTCTCAGAATCTGAAAACATCGATTTGATTCCCACGAGCAGTGTGGATGGCGGAACGATGCCTCCTTCGCAAAGTGTGACGGTGAACCTGATCAACAAACTGGTACAGCGCGGCATTCTCACCAAAGAAGACGCCTCCGGTATGATCAAACAGGCGGAAGCCGAGGCTGAAGTGGCCAGGGCCCAATCCCAGGCTGATATGTTTGCTGTGGCCCAGATAGCGGCTGCCCAGGCTGCTTCCGACCAGATCGCCATTGATCAGGCCCTGGCGGCCCCCTCTGAGGATGATGTCCGTGTGACGTTTATTCCTGACCCCGTCCGCACCCAAATCAAAGAGGACATCAAATCGGAACTTCGCGATGAAATGTCGCGCAAGCCCTTCACCGACCTGAACGTCCTGCCCATGTGGGCTTCACGTATCAAGCCCTACGGGGATCTTCGCGTGAGATATGAAGGCATCCTCAATCCCGAGGGCAACGATTCCTCCGGCGCATTCCCCGACTTTAATGCCATCAACACGGGTGCGCCGTTTGATGTCACCGGCAATGAGTTTTCGCCTCAATACAACACGGATCAGGACCGCTATCGCCTCCGTCTGCGTGCACGAATCGGCTTCACGTATCAGATGACCGACGGGTTTGAAATGGGCTTCCGGATCGCAACCGGCAGCGACAGCTCTCCGGTCTCCACCAACCAGACCCTGGGACGCTCGGGCGGGCAATTCAGCAAATATGCGATCTGGCTTGACCGGGCCTATTTGCAATGGACAGCGTGGGGGGAACCCACACGGAGCCTCACCGCCACAGCGGGTCGTTTCAAGAACCCCTTCTTTTCCACTCAGCTGATTTGGGATGATGACATCAATTTTGATGGAGCCGCCGTGAGCCTGAAATATGAAGTCTTTCCCGGCCTTCGTCCCTTCATCGTCGGGGGCGCGTTTCCTGTGTATAACACCGATCTCGACTTCTCAACCAATCAGCCCACGAAGTTTAAGAGCTATGACAAATATCTCTTTGCCGTTCAAGGCGGGTTGGAGTGGGAGCTTGCCGATGACTGGAATTTCAAAGTGGGGGTCGCGTATTATTATTTCCAAAACATCGAGGGCAAACTCTCCTCGCCCTTCACGCCTTTGAATTCCAGTGATGCCGGCGACACGGATGACAGCCGTCCTTCCTTCGCTCAGAAAGGCAACACCTACTTCCCCATCCGCAACATCGTTCCGGATGCCAGCAATGACTTTGGTGCTATCAACCAGTATCAGTATTATGGACTGGCAACAAAGTATGAGGAACTGGCCATCACCGCCCGGTTGGAATATAACGGGTTTGAGCCCATTCAAGTTTCCCTGACCGGGGAGTTTGTCACCAACCTTGCTTGGAACAAAGACGACATCAACGCCATCGCCGTCAACAACCGTGGAGCCATTGACCCCAATAATATTGACGACATTTTTGGCCAATACGAAGGAAGCAATTATGCCTGGTTGGTTGAATTACGGGTTGGTCATCCCAAATACCTGAAACGCTGGGATTGGAGTGCGCATTTCTCCTACCGTTGGATTGGGTCCGATGCCGTTGTGGACGGATTTAATGACTCCGACTTCGGCCTTGGCGGCACCAACATGCAAGGCTTCACGGTCGCGGGATTTGTAGCCCTTGCCCCCAATGTGTGGGTGGGTGGCCGCTGGCTGGGATCAGACAGCATTGCCGGCCCCCAGTTCAACGTGAACATCTTCCAAGTCGAACTTAACGGAGAATTTTAATGAAAAATCAGCTTCTCATCGCCATCACCACTGCAGCGTTTGCCATCGGGCTGGCTGGATCGACCTTCGCTCAGGAAGAGGACGAGGTTAATGCCAAACTACGGGAAGCCCTCCGTGGTGTCACCATTCAGCTCCGCGATGCTCAAGGCCAGATCGCCACGCTTCAAGCCGCAGAGATCGCCAATAAAGCAGAGATTGAAAAGCTCACCGCGGAGGTCAAAAAGCTCAGCGCTCAAGCGATTGAAGAGCGCAATGCCTCCGCAAATGCCATCTCCGACCTCAATAACAAGCTGCTTGAGAAAGAAGCGGAAAACACCGGCCACCGGGCTGCTCTTGAGAAGTGGCGCAAAGACTTCGGAGGTGCCATCGAACGGGCCCGCAAAGCCGAAAGCGCACGTGATAAAAATGCGGCCCAGATCTTGAACCTGGAAAGGCTGGTCAATGATCAGCGCGCTCAAAATGTTCGCATGTATCTTGTCGGCCAGGAAGTTCTCAAACGCTACGATAAGTTCTGGTTTGGTGATGCCCTGCTGGCGCGTGAGCCCTTTGTGAGCACCACGAAGGTCAAATTGCAAAACCTCGCCCAGGATGGGCAGGACAAGCTGCTTGCAGCCCGCATCCAGGATACCCCGCTTGCGGAGGTGAAAAATAAAAAGCCGGAACCCAAAGTGGACCCCACTCCCGAGCCGAAACCAGAAGCCACACCCTCTTCCCCAAACGCCCAAACCACCGAATCC
Organism: Terrimicrobiaceae bacterium; assembly: GCA_041738805.1. GTDB lineage: Bacteria > Verrucomicrobiota > Verrucomicrobiia > Chthoniobacterales > Terrimicrobiaceae > JAJTZA01. The sequence continues at coordinate 17,694 of JBGSPC010000238.1, forward strand.
CCACGCCAAACCGCAGCAGCCACCAAACCCCAACCCAAAAAGCAAAAAAATGGGGAACGTGAAACCGCCTGGCCAGCCGCTCAATCAAACTGATTTTACCTATGAAATACTCACAACTCCTGAAGCCATCGACCGTTGGTGTCATTTTGTCCTTCGCACTTCCCATGGCAAGCCTTGCCCAGGAATCCCGAATCATTGCCCGCGTGGCCGATGAAGACGTCACGAGCGCGACCGTCGCTCCCTTCTTTGCAGATCTCTCGGAAAATGATCGCAAGGCCCTCGCCGACAATCCGGCCCTCCTGAATCAGACTGTCCGAAATGCCATTCTGCGGCGTCTGCTTGTCAAAGAAGCCCTGGCAGCCGGCTGGGATAAAAAACCCGAAGTGGCGGAACGACTTGAGAAGGTTCAAGAAGCCGTCGTTTTGGAGGCCTATCTGAAAAAAATCACCGAGCCGCCTGCGGGATTCCCGGGCGAAAAGGAAATCGCATCAGTGTACGATGCACGAAAATCCGAGTTGAAAGTCCCCAAGCAATTGCTGCTCTCACAGATATATATCCCGCAAGCCACGGACCCTGACAAAGTCCAGGCCGCTGCGGCCAAAGTCCTGCTTGATCAGGTGCAGGCTAGGTTGAAAGCTCCTGGCGCCAATTTTGCAGATGTTGCCACGGAGTTCAGCCAGGAAAAGCAAACCGCCGCCAAGGGTGGAGATATCGGTTGGGTGGCGCTCGATTCCCTGCAGCCGGAAGTTCGCTCGGCGGTTGCCAGCCTTGCCAAAGGAAATGTCTCTGCGCCCATCGTCCTGCCCGACGGATTTTACATTGTCAAAGTGAATGACATCCGTGAAGCCCGCACTCCGTCACTTGACGAAGTAAAAACCCAAATTGCCGAAGCGCTCCGTCAACAGCGGTCTCAGCAAAATTTGGAAGCCTACCTTGCCAAGGTGCGTCAACAATACCCCATGTCCATCAACGAGCTTTCGCTGCCGGAATTAATCAAAAATTGAGCGGAAACTCGGGCTATTCCTGTTCGACTGATTGCAGTTCGCGGGATCGATCCCTGGACAAATTGGCTTTGGCGAAGTCGCGGCTTTCTGATGGCAGGAAAACTCTCAACCATTCGATCTTGGAATCGACTTCCAACGTGCCCTCCTCCAGAGCCAGGGCCAGCACGTGACCGCCTTGGATCCGGTTCGCTGACAGAAAGTGGATGTGATAGCCCGGGACATTAATGCCTTTGACGAAGGCCGGAGAACGGAATCCCACCAACGTTCCCTTCACATTCACAAAATCAAAGACGGATTGATTTTTGGTCACCTCCGCGAGCGGCATGTAGGGTTTGGTTTGCGCTGGCACACTCCGCACCCGCAGGGATTTGAAAGTTCCCTCCACTCGAAAAGCGCAGAAGAGATTCTGATCAGGGACAAGATGATCAATCAGCTTCTCCAAGCCTTTGCCATCCACTCTTGATGGAATGTCGATCCGCCGCCCCGGTGAAAACCATGTCACCGCCGCAAAGGGAGTGGTTTCAGAATGGGCGGGCCTTGAAACGTTCCCATTGCCTTGAACTTTATAAAAAGTGCCATTGAGCAAAATCATCTCACCATCCAACCTGTCAAAGGTCCCCAGCCCGAAGTCTCCATGCTTGCGCAGTTGCCCCAGCGTCATGTGACCATCGTAAACACCTGCCAATAACGCATCAATCGTTGCGACTTGCATGATCCCTTCCGGTCGATTTGCGACACATCCTACCAACAAAAGGGAGAAAAGAGGCAGGAAGAGGCGGGCAATCTTTATAAGGGGAGGCATATAGCGGGTCATGCTGAACAAAACGAAAAGCATGACGAGCAAATTCCCCTATCCCCCATCGGATCAGCCGGGTTTGCGAGCGAGTGTGAGCAGTGCAATTTCAGCAGGACAATTGTATCTCACAGGAGGAAAGCTGTGACCCACACCCGTGGTCACGAACACCTTGGCCACCGGAGCCCGGCAGAGACCCGACGCATATTTTTGACCAAAACGGGAGGGAAGCACAGGAGCACCGATCCAAGGAAGCACGCACTGGCCGCCATGGGTGTGGCCGCTGAGAATAAGCCCGACCCGGTCGTCAGTCACCGATTCTGCATAATCAGGATTATGACTGAGCAGAATAGCGGAGTCCGGTTTTCGTGTGGCACCCAGCGCCTCTCGCAGGTCCTGATTTTCGCGCCACAGGTCCCCCACCCCGCAGATTCGCAAGGTTTGGGCGTCACGCGTCAGATTGACACCGCGGTTGGTGAGGTCACGGATACCCGCTTTCCCCATGGCCAAACGAACAGCTGAAGAGGCATGGACGTAATGATCATGATTGCCCAGGACCCCGAAGACACCCATTGGGGCCTTGAGCCCGGATAACTCCCGGAAGCACCCCTCCGCCCATTCGGCACCCCGGTGGATAAAATCGCCAGTCAAAGCAATCACGTCAGGTTTGAGTTTGTTGGCAAGCTGAACGGCAGCACGAATAAACTCCGCAGAAACCAGCGGTCCATGATGAAAGTCGGAAAGCAGCGCAACCCGCAACCCGTCAAAGGCCGGTGCCAGGCCACTTATTGGAATCCTGACGGGGTTGATGCACACACGCGCTCCGGCCATGACGCGATCAATGGAGAGTCCTGCGGCAGCAGACATAAGCATCATTCCCAGAAATTTTCTTCGTTTCATGAGGTCAGGCTTGGCTGGGAAATGGCGGGGGAACGGATTTCCGTGCAAAGCGGTCGGTCCAATTGATTTTGGCGGTGGCGACCATCATGATGGCCAGAATAAAGATCGCTCCGATCGTGATGGTCAACCCGGTCAGCCCATCAAAGAAAAAGCTGTAAGAAAACAAAACCATGCATCCGAATTGGGCGAGAGCCGCATACTTTGCGAATCGAATTCCTCTTGCCAGGAGGAGGTATCCGGAGACAAGGGCCAGCGAGACCAACGCGGCAATTGTGAAAGCGACGCCGAGCGGGATGAGATCAACGAGATAAGCGAACAGCAACTGGAATGCGAAACATCCGGCCGCGAGGAAGAAAAAATTCATGGGATGCAGTTCCACCCGCTGCATGAGGCAGAGCATGACAAGCACGCTGAAAAAGAAGATCAAAGACACAGGAGCAAAAAAGGAAATCCTCGCAGCGACCGGTCCTGGGTTCAGGACTTTTGGCATGTCCATCGCAACGGCCCGGGCCCCGATTTCATCAGGGTAAGCCCACGTAAAATCCCAGCCATTTCCTGATTGGACCCTTTCCGTCGGCGAAGAGGACGGAAAATCCACTTCCTCAAAATCCGTCTTCATGGAGAGCAGAAAGTTCTGTACGCGGGACTCGGCACCAAAGCTGTAAGACCAGCGATCAAGCCCCCTGGTTTTGTAGCTCACCAAAAGCGTCGCGGCTTCGCCTGGAGCCAGAGAGACAGCTTCTATGATGGGTTCCCTGCCGGAGATATTTGCGGTGGTGGGTTTCCCATTCAGGGTGAGTGAGAATTCACTATAGCCAGCATCTGCCGAGGGAAGTTGAAATTGAACATAGATGGTTTGTGGAATGGGCGCAGGGTTGGTGATTTCATACTCCCCGCGGAAGACGGCGGCGTAGGCGCGATACCAAAGAAGCCCTTTCTGGCGGGGCGTGTAGGACAACGCGACGTGGACTTTGCTGAGAGATGGGCGCAAGGTTTTTCTTGCCTCTCCGGGGCCGGGGCTTTCATACCACGCTTGCGGGTGGATTTGCTCCATGGGCGGCCCCCACCCCTCGAGCACAGCCATGGTGGTGGCCGCGCCCGAGCCGTGCGTCCGGCTGCTGAGGGCTGTGCCAAGCAGGAACCATGCGAACGTGGTGCAAGCGGTGATGAAGAGGACGGCGAAGAGACGCGGGATGGTCATAGGTTTTTGTTGGTTTCTGGTTTTTGGTAATAAATGCGAACGGAGGGAGCCTCATTGCGCGAAAGTTCCTTCCGCAGCCTGATCTCGTTGGTCAATTCTCCGGGAAGAAAGTCTGTGTTGCCTTCCACCGCGACAGGCGCATATCCGGACGGCAAGAGGAGCTGCCAGTCTGTTCGTTCGATGAGCAAATCCGTGGAGGGCAGACTGACAGAAAGGTCCCCGCGCACCGGACCGAAGGCGGTGGTCTTGCCCGTGTAGTTGAGTTCCACGCGGGTGGGATTGGGATTTTCAGGAAGGTGAAATTCGAGCCGGCTATCCGATCCAAGAACAGGCGCAATGGGGTGGCCATCCACTTTGGCCGAAACCAACTGGGTTTCTGCCCCCGGACTCACACCCCAGACCAAGGCCTTGTTGTGTCGGATCACCCAGGTGGTGGAATTCAGAAACGTTCCATCACTGACCAATCGCATCGTGGCCGTGGCTTCGCTGATCACTGCGGGCATGGTCACCACTTCGCGAAGCGGCTGCTCTTTCTGAATGGCCATGACGTGAAGAGCCAGCTGCTTTTGGCCGGCAAGGTGATATTCCCCGGTTTCAGAATTCCACTGAGCCCCGGGAATCTCAGCCTTCTGCCCCTCCGGCAACTTCGCCAAACTCAGAGAGACAATCGCTGAAGGGGCCAGCAAGTATTGAAAGATCGTGCTTTGATTTTCATGGCGTCCGGAACAGCCAATTTGCAAGGTCACGTCAACCGTCATGGAAGGCGCTGCAAGGATTTGGTAAAACCCATCTTTTCGCACCAGGATCGTTTCAGGGGGTTCCACCCTCATCACCATGACCGAGTCTCCAATCAGGGGAACCAATGCCGCCTCACCGGCCAGGTTAAGGACCTTGAACTGGACACTCCCCACGGCCTCCTTGTCCCTCACCTCGAGCCGTAAGCGGGTGGAGAGGGTTGCCTGGGAAACCGGGAGACGTTTTTCCGGAGGCAGCATCGACTTTTCCAGCAACTGACGGAACTCCGAGTAAGGAAGTGTGAGCTGGCCGGAGGTGGGCGCATCGGCTGCGTGTGCGGCTCCGGCAAGGATCCCGGCGGCAAAGAAAAGATATTTCATGACCGCAGCCTGACGCTGCGGTGTGAAACCATGATGAAAGGATTATGAAATCTTCGTGAATTTCACGATTACCTTGGTGCCGGAATCACACGCGATATCCACCACGGCGCCATAACGGTCTGCGATGGATCGAACGATGGCTAATCCCAAGCCCGTGCCGCGGCGGCCGGTGAGCGGGTTGGCCGTGGTGAAAAACCGGTCAAAAACCTTTTGGCGAAGTTCATTAGGAATTCCCGGCCCCTCGTCCTGAACCGAAAAAAAGTTGTTGCCGGTTGTGAAGATGACCCTCTTTCCCGGGGGAGTGAACTGAAGCGCATTTTCCAAAATGGCTTCCATCATCCGCTGAAGCTGATCACTCGGCATGGCCACCAGGAGAGGATCTTCGGAAAGCGAAGTTTCCCACTTCACTTTCCCGGCCCGGGCTGCAAAGGCCGCGGCAACCGAGTTCGCCACCTCGGGAAGAGACGCCTTGGACAAGGGATCGAGCGGAGCATTCTCAATCCGCGAAAGCGCCAAAAAATTCTCAACGATGGCAGCCAGCCGGGCCGTTTCAGCATAGATGTTTCCCAAAAACTTATTCTTCACAGCGGGGTCTTCTGTCTGCTCGAGAATTTCCGCAGCGCCACGAATGGCAGAAATGGGAGTTTTGATTTCATGGGAAAGCGTCAGGGCCATGTCCTCCACATATTTTTTTCCTTCCAACCGAAGACGCATTTTTTCCAAAGCCCGGGAGAGCCCGCCCAACTCACTTTTGGACCAGGTTTCCAATTGAACCCCGCTCTCACCTGCAGCCACGCGACCAGCGCGGGTGGCCAGATTTTTGAGAATCCCTGTCAAATAACTGGAAAGCGCGAAAGAAACAACCGAAGCAAGGATCAAAGACAAGGCGGCGGGGAGAGCCAGATCCTTGAAGGAGCGAATCACGGACTTGCGGACATCGGCTGTGGTTTTTATCACACTCACCAACCCGGTGACCTGATTGTTTTTTACGACGGGAACCGTGGCAAAAAGAATGACCACCCGCCGGTAGGCATCCCGTTCCCATCGTGCTCCGTATTGACCACCCATGGCTTTCCGGACATCCCGATCCGCAGACCGGTCGTCCCCATTCAAATACTTGCCCTCCGTGTCATACAGGACGAGGCCGGCAGGAGAGTAAATGACGATACGGAGGTTGGGGTAGAAGTCTCCGAAGACGGCGAGTTGGGTTTCCCGGATAACCGCAGGATTTCCCATGGGTTGATGGATACCTGATCCTGCGATGAGGAGTGCGGCATCAATCATTCCCTGTTCGGTCGAGCGGAGGTGGCTGCGCTCAATACTTTGCCCCACATTCCATGCAAAGTAGAGCCCAGGCAAAAAGATGGCGGCGAGACACAGAACAAAGATCTTCCAATGGAGGCTGTGAAGAGGTGGGGCGAGGAAGGAGATCAACCTCTGAATGAACACCACCAACCGCCCGGGGGGCTTATCGGCGGGAGGGGGAGAAATGCTCACAGTGCCTTGAAGCGATACCCCACACCCCTCACGGTTTCAATACAGTCATGAGGGGCCAACTTCCTTCGAAGGCTTTTGATGTGGGCATCCACGGTGCGGTCAGTCACACAACCACCATCCACCCAGGCCGCATCCAGGATCTGCTCACGCGTGAAAACCCGTCCAGGCTGGCCAAAAAGGCAATCCAATAATTCAAACTCTGTGCGGGAGAGTTCAAGTTCTCTTCCTGCAAACCGGGCGCTGAACATCGGGCGATCCAGAATCAGATCTGTCTCGGAAGGCGGCGTCACCGTCGTTCTCCTTGCCACCGCCTTGATCCTTGCGAGTAATTCCCGGGGGCTGAAGGGTTTTGTCAGATAATCGTCAGCCCCCAGCTCCAAACCAACCACGCGGTCGATTTCATCGCCCCGTGATGTCAAAAAAATCACAGGCATGTTCGAGGATTTCCGGATTTCGCGGCACACATCAAATCCGTCCATATCGGGAAGTCCGATATCGAGAACAAGGAAATCAAAACCCTGTGATAATTGGATCGCGTCCCTCCCCAGAGCCGTCCGCCGGACGTGATGTCCTGCATTGGAGAGAGAATATTCAAGCACATCGCCGATACCCGGGTCATCTTCGGCAATCAAAATTTTCATAAGGCAACCGGATCTGGGGCAGACCAGCCCCGCACTACTGGCCCGCACGCAGCTTGTCGGCTTGCTCGAGGTGTTTCATGGCTTTTTGTTTATCGGCCTTTGAGGCATTTTTGTTGGCGAGGGTCTCTTTGGC
>JBGSPC010000258.1:0-15616 GCA_041738805.1 Terrimicrobiaceae bacterium
CGCGCACCGCCCGCTCGTTGAGGGTCTGGATATCTTGAAGGATATGTTCGAAGTGGTAGCCCCGTAAGTCGATTTTTCCCTCCGCCATCGCATAAAACATAAACGCATCGTCCGGATCCGGAGAATGCCCGAGCTTTAGCACGATGTCTTTCCAATCGCTCATCTCACTTGCCCGCGCGTTTGCGGGCGTTGGCATCAAGAAGTTTTTTGCGCATGCGCAGAGATTTTGGTGTGGCCTCCACATACTCATCGGGAGCAATGTATTCCAAGGCACGTTCCAAACTCATAACGAGCGGTGGGGCGAGTTGGATGCCCTTGCCGTCACCCTGGCTCCGCATATTCGTTAACTTTTTGGCTTTGCAGGGATTGACCGGCATGTCGTCAGGCCGGGCATTTTCGCCAATGATCATACCTTCATAAATTTCTTCCTGAGGTCCAATAAACAGACGTCCGCGGATCTGGATGGTGTCGAGAGCGTAGGCCATGCTGATGCCTGACTCCATACTGATAAGCACGCCTTTGCCACGGCTCGGGATGTCGCCTTTGTGAGAGCCGTATTCTTTAAAGAGGTGGCTGGCGGTGCCATGACCTTTGGTGACGTTGACCAGGTCGGTTTCAAATCCGATCAGGCCGCGGGTCGGGATTGTGGCTTCCACAAGTACACTGTGCGGGCTGTGCTCCATGTTAACGATTTCCGCTTTGCGTCCAGCCAATGACTGGAGAATATCTCCCAGGTTCTCAGGCGGCACATCCACGTAGAGGGTTTCAATAGGCTCCAGCAGGCTGCCATCTTCGGATCGTTGAAAAATCACCTCAGGGCGGGACACCAGGATTTCGAAGCCTTCACGGCGCATCTGCTCAACCAGAATGGCGATTTGCATTTCTCCGCGGGCCTTGACTTCAAAGTGGCCGGCGGTATCCGTTTCGCTGAAGAGAATGGAAACGTTGGTGCGGGTTTCACGGATCAGGCGGTCTTTGATTTGTCGGGCTGTGAGCAGCTTGCCTTCGCGTCCAGCGAGAGGTGAGTCGTTCACACAGATCTTCATGGTGATCGTCGGTGGGTCGATGTCCACAAACGGCAGGGCCTCGCGGTCCTCGCTGTCAACCAAGGTCTCACCAATAAACACATCCTCGAAGCCGGCCAGACCGATAATGTCGCCGGCAAATGCTTCCGGGATCTGGATTTTTTCCAAACCTTCATGACCAAAAATCGTGGTGACCGGTTTGCGTTCCTTGGACCCGTCCTTATGGATGCAGACGATGCTTTGGCCGACTTTCACCGATCCGCTGATGATGCGGCCATAGGCGATCCGGCCCAGGTAGTCACTGTAATCGAGGTTGGAAACCAACATTTGGAAGTAATCGACATCCGCGATTTTGGGGGCGGGAATATGCCACGCAATGGCTTCGTAAAGAGGAAGGAGCGTCGTGCTGGGGTCCACCAGTTCACGCTTCGCGATCCCATCTTTGGCACTTGCGTAGATGTGCGGAAAATCGAGTTGTTCGTCCGTGGCATTGAGTTCGATAAAAAGCTCAAAAACCATGTCGAGGACCTTGTGAGGGCGGGAGTTTTCGCGGTCAATTTTATTGATCACCACAATCGGCTTGAGGCCGTTTTCCATGGCTTTGCGAAGCACGAACTTTGTTTGAGCCTGGGGCCCGTCATGCGCATCCACCACAAGGAGAACACCGTCCACCATCTTCATGATCCGCTCAACCTCCCCGCCGAAGTCGGCGTGGCCGGGGGTGTCCACAATGTTGACATGATAATCATTCCATCGATACGCCGCATTTTTGGCGCGGATGGTGATGCCTTTTTCTTTTTCAAGGTCCATCGAGTCCATCATCCGTTCGTCGGTTTTCTGGTTCGCACGGAAGGTGCCCGCCTGTTTCAGGAGTTGATCAACCAGCGTGGTCTTGCCGTGGTCAACGTGGGCGATAATTGCAATATTTCGAATTTGGGTCATTTTGTGGTTCCGCCAGTGTTGAGAGGCGGGCGCGGGAATATGAGTCGGGATGAGTCATCTAGCAAGCTCATAAGCGCGGAGGCTGCCGCATCCGGGGTGGTGCCCTTCATGCAACGAAAGTCCAGCGGGCAGACCCGGAGGAAGCAGGGACTGCATTCCACCTGATGTCTGAGCGTGATGGAATCAGCTCCGCGAGGCCCTGTGAGGAGCGGTTCCGTGGAACCAAAAACCGCCACCAGAGGCACACCAAGCAGGTCGGCGAGGTGCATTGTGCCGGTGTCGTTCGTCAGGAGGGCCCGGCAGCTTTTCAGACCGGCGATGAGTTCCTCCATTGTTGTGAGCCCGGCAAGGTTTTTGACGCTCCCGGGAAAACCCTCACACAGTTGCTCCGCAACAGCCCGGTCGCCTGCCGCACCAAAAATCCTCCATTGGCAGTCGATCCTGGAGGACACGATTTCCATGACGGCACGAAATCTCTCAGCAGGCCAGCGTTTGGCAGGCCCGTATTCCGCTCCCGGGCAGATGGCAAAAATGGGTGGCCCATCGCTCTCTGCCGATCCGGATTTTGGCAGTGCGGGGGGCTCCATAGCTCCACATTTGGCTGCAATCTGCCAGTAGCGGTCCGAGTGGTGCATGGGCCTTGCGACGCGCTCGCGCTTTTTGAGCTTGATGGGCTGATTCAAAAACAGATTCCGGCCCCGGCTTGGAAAACCCACCACTCTCGGAATCCCCGCAAGCCAGGCTTCCAAGGCGCTGCGCACGGAATTGGGAAAAAGCACGGCGACTTCGAATTTTCCGCGCAACATGTTTGCCACAGAGAAGACGGATGCCTTTGTCGGAATTTCCAAAACGTCATCCACTTCGGGAACGGAACGCCAGATGGCTGCGAGTTTGGCAGGAGCCAGCACCGTGAGTCGTGCATCCGGACGCCCGAGTTTCAAAGCCCGCGCGGCTCGAACCGACATGACTGCGTCCCCCAGCCAGTTCGGCGAACGGATCACGATGCGAAACGGCTTCAGCAATGCCGGCTCGAACCCTGGCGGCAAATACGTGCCGCGGCGCTGGGTGACGGTCAGAAAATTCGGGGAGGGGGTTTTCCATCGGTTGTGAACCCAAAACCAATCCGCAGGCGACTCGCGGATTTGGGACTCCAGCTTGGTATTGATCGCCAGCGTGAGTTTTTCGGTTGACCCGGTTGGGAGTGCGCTGCCAACCACCACCCGCCACTTGGCAAAGCCCGACGTGTGAATCGCGACGGGGACCACATCAGCCCCGGTTCGCAGGGCCAGCTTGGCTGCCAGAGTGGACGTTGAACTCAACCTTCCAAAAAATGGCATCCACATTCCCCCGTCACCGGCATTTTGGTCCACGAGCACCCCAAGAACCCCCGGCTCCCGGATTAGAGCTATGGCGTCATTGAAGCCTTTTTTCCTGTCAAATGTCAGCACCCCCAGCCTCCGCCGGTCGCGGTTGATCAGCTCATCCACCAAAGGATTGCGAAGAGCCTGATACACAGTCCCGAACCTTGCCTCCGGGACCTGAAACACCAATTGGGCATACAACTCCCAGTTGCCGATATGATTGATCGCGAGAACCACTCCACGTCCGGCTTTGACGGCATTACGGATATTCTCCAATCCTTCAATGGGGGCGATCTCTTTGATTTTGTCCTGAGAGAGCAGAGGGATCTTTAAGGAAGAGAGCCCATTGGCTCCCAGGGTTGCAAAATGTTCGCGCGCGAGCCGTGCCGCTTCTTTTTTGGACTTTTCGCCACCATAGGCCGCAAAAATGTTCTCCCGCGCCAGGCGGCGGTAGCCAGGCAACACCGCCCATAGCATCACGCCAATGCCCCTTCCCAACAAAAAGCAAACCTCCAGGGGCAGCAGCCGGATCAGCGAAACAAACGCCAACACGAGCCAATACACAAAACGATCTGACATATCCCACAGACCACCATTCCGGCGGCCCTTTCGCAATGCTCAATCTGCGGCTTTCTGCTTCGCGGCAAAGAGATGAGTCAGGTAGGCGGCAAGGACTTCAAGGCGGTGGGTTGAGTCCAGTTCTTCAATGAGGCGCTGGCGCACTGCCGCATCCCCAACCAGACAGGATGCTGCCATGTCGCTGAACATGTCAAAGTCCTGCAACTGCGAGAGCATGTCCTGCAGTTGCCCCGGTATGGGTGTTCCCAGCTCCGAGATTCGTGAAACCAAAGCAAGGATTTCTTCCCGGAGCGCCGAGGATGAGGTTTCCGAGGAGTTGATGGATGTTAGGGCCCGCACGGTGGCTTTTGGGAACGGACTGTCTTCATCCCATTTTTGAAATTCCACGCGGGAGATTCCCTGCAGCACCAGATTGGCAGTTCCATCGTCGTTCGCAACACAGGCGCGGACCACTCCCACTCCTCCACGTGATTTCCCCGGCTCGCCATCGTCCATGGAGGAAACCACCCCAAAAAGGCGGTGACTCTCCAGCGCATCGGCCAACATGGCTTGGTAACGGGGCTCAAAAATATACAAAGGAAGCATGGATCCTGGAAACAAAGCGGTTCCGGGAAGGATCATCGCGCCCAGTTCTGGCGGCAGTTGGATTTTGTCATGCATTCTTTGATGAGATTACGCTGCCACCGGGTAAAAGATTCAATTATTTGGTGAGGAGGCTGGCAAGGAATACCGCAAGGAGCTCAGAAAGCTGTAGAGAAAGGTGGAAATGAAAGGCGAGAGGGGAGGGGAAGACATGACCGAATTTTGGGAGGCGAAGTGAGAACACTCCTTTGCCGGGAAGTTCCAGAGTGAGAAAAAAATATTGGATGATGCCAGGAAAGGATCAGTGTCGGTGGGAGTGATGCAAACCAAGGAATGGGCAAGGGCAGGTATCTTTCGGATTCTACGATGCTGCTACCACTGGCGTAAGTTTCGTGAGAAGTTCAAGGGCACCGGTCGAAATCAGGAAGGTCCCGGGCTTGCCATCCTTATCCACTCGTTTGACGGATACAAGCGGTTCTGGGGACCTGCCGCGTGGTTTGCCCAACAAAATCTGAATTGCGGTTACCCGATCTACTTCGCCACCGAGGAAAAGCCGTTCGCGTTGGAGCCGTTTCGAGTCCTGCTGACCGGGCGCGGTTCGTTTCTTGCGAGGCTGCGGAGGTCCGTTGTCCGGCTGAAGAAGGAAGGATTTCGCCATGTGTTTTATTTGCAGGAGGACATGTGGATTTCCGAGCCACAGTCGCGGCAGAAAATTGCGGCGCTTGTCAAACTTATGACCGAACACCGGCTCGACAGCCTCAAACTAGGCAAGCATGCCCTCTGGCCGTGGGTGGCGGGGGGGGCGGAGATCGCTGCGATCCGAGAGACAAGTGAAGCTCTGCTTTCGGAGGATTGGCCCGGAGAGTTCATGTGGTTTGGGTCGCATGGCTATGCACTCAGCCATCATCTCACTCTTTTCGATATCGATTTTCTTCTCGAGACGATTCAAGTGGCACGTTTGTGTGGAAAGGTGAAGGCCATCGAACATGAAAACTGGGCATCCGATTATCTTCGGAAGGAGATCGTTTCCCACAGTGGTGACCGGAAAAAATACCGCATTGCTGTCTGGAGAAACTGCCCGATCATTCCCTACGCACATGCTTGTTTGGTTGGCAAATTGAGCGAGGAAGGACGTCGATTGCTGCGCGGAAAAGGGATCGAACATCTCTACGATCCGGAGGTAGAGGGAGACGTCTTTCCTGCCAGCCGGTAGCCTTGGGCCGTCTACCCCGGCACTGATCGTAGGGGCCGCAGGATCACATGTCAGAACAAACAATCGCGGACTTTTTGCAGAGATTCTGTGTTTTGAATCTGGTTCTTCCGCGGGTGCATGCCTTATTTAAAGACATGATCTCACAAAAATTTCTGCGAATCGGGATTGTTTTAGGTGTGGCTCTCGCAAATCCCGCATCCGCGGCGACCTATGACTGGACCGCCGAGCCGCTCAAAGATGCGCAGATCAACACCGTGGCTTTTCGCGGTTGGGTGCCTGACACCACCGATCCGCTCGCAGGGGTGCTGGTTCTGATTCCTGGTCGTCATGGAGACGGACGCAGCATGGCGGACTCGGCGGCATGGCAAGAATTGGCGACTGAGGTGGGTTTTGGGATTTTGGCGTGTCAGTTTTCTGATGGGGATCCGGGACGATACCAAAGCGATGACAAAGGAGAAGTTGCCAACGCGATCAACAAGGCTGTGAACGAACTGGCCAAGTTGAGTGGCAAGCCGCAAATGGTTGATGCGCCGCTGGCCTTGTGGGGGCACTCGGCCGGATCGAATGTGTCCAGCAAGTATTGTGGATTATTTCCCGAAAGGGTTGTCGCCATGGGGAGTTCGAAAGGCACGTGGGGGCCGGGGGGAAACAGCGCGGCCAAATTTCTGGAAATCCCCATGATTTATGCCATCGGAGCAAACGACAATCCGGAGTGGGTCAAAGTCTCCACAGATCACTTTAATAAGGGGCAGGGAAAAGCTCCGTGGACTCTCGCTTTGCAGTCCAAGGAAGGTCATGGCCTCGATGGCAGCCTCGATGTGATCATTCCGTTTTTTGTTGCTGCGATCAATCAGCGGCTTGGAAAAGCCCCAGCCACAGGACAAACCGGCAGTATCTTCAAAAGCGAGTTGCCCCGAATTGGAACAACGTCCTCGCCATCAAAAACCAAAGCTGCTCTCAAAAAACTCAACCTCCGCGATGGATGGCTCGGAGATCCAGAAACTTATGAGATCGCCGCTTATTCGGATTTTAAAGGTTCCAAATCCTCCGCGATTTGGCTCCCTGACGAGACCGTGGCATTGGCCTGGCAATCGTATTTGCGAAGGTAGGAATTGCTCACCAGAAAAAGCTGAAGACCAGCACCGCAAAAACAAAGATGCTGATCCCGGCATAAAGTCTGTCTTTTTGGGCAACAAACCCCACTGCTGCAAAGGCCACACGCAAGGCGGGATTGATCAGCAGCAGGAGAATTCCAATCATCAAAAAGCTTCGCCGGTGCCCCACCTCCTTGGTGTCAATAGCCCGCTGAAACATCTGGACGGGATTTTCAAAATATTTGGGCTCCCCGGAGAAAATGTGGTCCCCGGATTTGATCCCCGGGTTGGCTGCCAAAAACCAGATTAATCCCGCAAACATGATGCCCGCCGCGATCAGTGTTCCTCCCAGCATCATACGAGCCAGTCCACTTTGAATTTGGGCGTCTTTCATTATCTCAAAAATTGATCCCGAATCCGCGAAGCACCATTTGCACCGCGATCACTGAAACAAGGGAAAGAAAAATAACACGCAAGAGTTTCACGGGAGCCACAGGCAGGAGCTTGGCCCCCACAAAGGCCCCTGCCAGGACCCCGAGAGCCACCGGGGCCACAAGAGCCGGATCGAGGTAGCCCCGCTTAAGGTAAATGCCCACACTGGCTGCCGCTGTCACACCAATCATAAAGTTGCTCGTGGCGGTTGTGACTTTGAAGGGGATCCGCATGAGTTGATCCATTGCCACCACTTTGAAAGCGCCTGATCCAATACCCAGCAAGCCTGACAGAACCCCCGCCACCCACATCATCGCAAAGCCCGGAATGACGCGTTGAACGGCGTAACGCTGTGGCCCGGCCTGAGTAGGCATCGTTCCCGGAAGCCGCAGCTTCTCTGCCAAAGGGTCCGATTTTTCAGAAATTGCAGAATCAGGGTTTTTGCGAAGCGACAACCCGACGGTCACCAACAGCGCGGCCCCAAAAATCACCGACAAAACTGATTGGTCCAGCACAACGGCCAGCATTGCCCCGCAAACGGCCCCCACAGTGGTCGCCACACACAGAAACAGGCCGATCCTCATATTGGAAATCCCGTCCCGCAGAAAAGCCGCCGCTGCTCCGGATGAGGTGGCAATCACCGAAGCCAGCGCCGCTCCCATCGCATACCGAATATCGACCCCAAACCCCAACACCAGCACGGGAGTGATTATCACACCCCCTCCCAGACCAATCAATGACCCCAGCACGCCTGCCACAAAAGCCGCGATCGCAATGAGAAGATCAAAGGTCAGTTCATCCATGACTTTCTTTATCAAAGGAAATTTATGCTATTCATGCGAGGGAATTTCGCTGCTTTCATATTCTCGGGAGTGGATCGCGATCTCCGAGCGCGATGGTACAAGTGGCGGCGAAGCCGCGTAGGATTTCTCATCGTGCGTCGGAGCGCCCGATCCACCTCCCACTCTTAATCACAATCCCCGAAAAAAACTCTGGCCTCTTGGTTTTGACATTACAAACCTCTCAAACTACAAAACCTCCATGCGATCCCTCTTCTGGGTGATGGTCTCGATTTTAGGCTTTGCCGCCTCGATCATAGCGGCAGAGAGAACGTTCACCGACGATCAAGGCAAAACAACGGTTGCCGCGTTAAGCGGGGTTGATGGGAATGATGTGATTTTGAGGCGTGGGAGCGTTGCGATTCGTTGGCCGCTGGCCAAGCTCTCAAAAGAAGATCAAGCCTATGTGCAGGAGTGGCAAAAAAATCCTCCCAGCACTCCCAAGCTATTGGTCCGCCTATGGGAAAGAATGGGGCTCAGCCCTGCAGGCACCTTTCCAGATTCTTCAGATTCCCCCCCGGATCTCCCCAACATTCCAGGAATCATCGATGTCGAGAAAAAGGACACCTTTCACTATTTTGATGTCGATGTTTCCAACCCGGGCAGCGCGCAGGCCAACCAACTGACCTTGGCCTATCAACTGTATGTCATAACCGCCTCCGGAGAACTCGTAGTCGAGGCGGGCGCGCAGGCCCTTCCCCCCATCAATGCCAGCGAAGTTGGCAAATCCTCCACCCAGGCCATCAGCTCCACACGAACCAAAACCACCAGTCTCACGCTGAATGCAAATCGTCAGGGAAAAGTGGCCACGGGTGAGAAGCGATCCCGCGAGAGCGAGCGGTTCAGTGGTGGTTGGGTCCGTGTGTATGCCCATGATGGGGAAGTGGTTGGCGAGGAAATGAATCTGCACCCCGAGATTCAAGAAACCCGGCCAACCTGGGTGGGCCCAAAGGCCGCAGGCACAACCAGCGTAGAAAATTTGGGGGAGTTCGACAGTTTTGTGGCCGAGTTCCAATCCAGACTGAAGCAAGTGCAAGAGATTCTCAAGTCCCTGCCCCCACCGCCTTCCCCGCCAGCACTTCCACCGCCCCCATCTGGATTACCCGGACGCTGAAAGGCTCGGGTTGGCATTGCGCCAAGGGAATTAAAAACAGGAAAGCGATTGACGGCCCCGTGCCACTGCCCTTACCTTCGCCAACTCGCCCGTATGGAACTCACAAATCGACTCAAAGAAATCACCCCTTCTCTCACCCTCGCCATTGACAGCAAAGCCAAGGCTCTTCGCGCCGAAGGCGTGGACGTCTGCGGTTTTGGAGCCGGAGAGCCGGACATGGACACGCCTGAACACATCAAGGCGGCAGCCATTGCGGCCTTGAATGAAGGATTCACAAAATACACACCCAGCTCCGGCATGCCCGAGCTTCGCCAAGCCATCAGCGAAAAATTCTCGAAGGACAATGGCCTGACCTACAAAGCCAGCCAGGTGATCGTCAGCAGTGGAGCCAAGCAGTCCTGCTTTAATGCCATTGCCGCGTTGTGCAACCCGGGCGACGAGGTCATTATTCCTGCACCTTATTGGCTGAGCTACCCCGAAATGGTGCGTTTGGCAGGCGCAGAACCTGTCATTGTTCAAACCACGGAAGCCAATTCCTGGAAGTTGACCGCTGAGGATTTTGAAAATGCGATGACACCCAAAACCAAAATGGTGATCATCAACACCCCCGGCAACCCCACCGGCTCGATTTACACCAAGGACGAACTCCGGGCCATCAGCGAAGTCGCTGCCGAAGAGGACATTTATATTCTCTCTGACGAAATTTACGAAAAGCTCATCTACGATGATGCCGAACACGTCAGCATCGGCTCCCTCACGCCGGAAGCCTACGACCTGACCATCACCATCAATGGCTTCAGCAAAGCTTATGCGATGACGGGTTGGCGCCTGGGCTATCTTGGAGCTTCCGAGGAAATTGCCCGCGCGATTGATTCTCTCCAAAGTCACACCACCTCGAACCCTTGCTCCTTCGCTCAAAAGGGCGGTTTGGCAGCCTTGCTGGGAGATCAGCAAGTCGTGACCGACATGCGCGATGAGTTCGATATCCGCCGCGAATACATGTATGAGCGGATCTCGTCTATCTCCGGATTACGGGCGGTGAAACCCTTAGGTGCCTTTTACGTCCTGGCCGATGTCAGCAGCTTTGGGCTTAAATCCCAGAACTTCGCCGACCGCCTGTTGAGCAAAGCCAATGTCGCCGTGGTTCCCGGAGTCGCCTTCGGAAATGATGACACCATCCGCTTGAGCTACGCCACCAGTCTCGACATCATCAAAACCGGTTTGGACCGCATCGAAGAATTCTCAAAGTCGCTCTAAACAAGCGATCTCACGCACGCGCGCAGACCCTGATCGAACAGGCGTGGGTGCAGCCCGGGCAAACCGATACCAGCATGCAAGTGCTCCAGGGATTGCACGTCAATTTTGTTCGCCGCGGCCATCTCCCCATCGAAGAATGAATCTTGTATTTAGAGATCAGAGGAGCATGGTATGAAGAATCATGAGACCTCGCCATGAGTGTCCGTCTGGCGCTGAAAGCCAACGCTCGTTGAGCGTGGGCGTCGTTGAGGACAACGACGTCACCCGACAGTTCCTTCTTGGAATTCTAAAAACCCAAGCCGGGTTTGAGTGCGTCGGGGCATGGTCGAGTGCCGAGGATGCCCTTCGAGCCGCCCCGAAGCTCAAACCGAATGTCATGCTTGTGGACCTCGAACTGCCGGGAATGCCCGGTGAGGACTGCCTGCGTGCACTTTCGGCGCTCCTGCCGGGAACGGCTCTTGTGGTTCTTACGGCGCACGATGATCCCAAGCGGGTTTTTGCGTCCCTGAGCGCCGGGGCAAACGGATACCTTCTCAAGGGAGCCTCACCTGAGGAACTCGTTTCGGCGATGACAGCCGCGCATGATGGCGGGGCTCCACTCAGTCCGGCTGTGGCTGGACTTGTCATCAATGCTTTCCTCACAAAACCCAAGGCCCGCCGTGCCGGACTGCCCCTCCCTTCGCTGAGCCCGCGGGAGCATCAGATCCTCGAACAACTCGCCCGCGGCAGGGTTCCCAAGGAGGCTGCCGCAGAACTCGTAATGAGTTACGAGACCGTGCGCGACCATCTCAAACGCATCTATCGCAAACTCCATGTCCGCAGCCGCACGGAGGCCGTCCTGAGGTATCTTGGAGCCGGTGCCACAGGATGAATGCGATCGGAACCGCCCCGCGCGACATCCCCCAATTGCGGGAATTGCTGATTTTCACGGAGACGATAACTTTATTGAACAACGGTGCAGTCGAAGGCAACCCGGCTCAGCGTTTAAACAAACCAAAAAACAACACATGAAGACTCCATCCAAATCCTTACTCCTCGGCTTCGTCTCTGCAGCCTTTCTCGCGCCAGCCGCTCACGCCGCGACCATGGTGACGATCAATGAGGGGCCAAGCGACTTTAACTCGTCCCTGCTGAACACCTCGGTTTACAATTTCGACAGCCTCAACATTGGCTTGAACCGCAATGTCAATTGGAAAGGCGTCGGGACGTTTGACCAGCTTAACATCCTCAAGGCGAATCAATACGGCGGCGCTCCAACGGATTCTTTTCCAAAAGGCAGCCCCTACTCAGTGCAAGGTGTCGGCAGTCCAGTTAAACAAACGGTCCTCACGCTCGACACGCCAAGTTCCTACTTCGGTGTATTCTGGTCAGCGGGCGACGCGGCAAACCGGATGTCGTTCTATAACGGTAAAGAGATTGTGGCAGAGTTTACCACGGCGAACCTCATGAACCTGCTTCCGAAGGAATACTACGGCAACCCTCTGGACCGTCGAATGAACCCCGGGGAACCTTATGGGTTCATCAACTTCTACGGAGATAGCTCGACCTCGTGGGACCGGGTCGTCTTCTCCAATACCAGCAGCTCGGGATTTGAATCCGACAACTACACTTCCCGCGAGCAGGCCTGGAGCGCCAAAACGGATAGTGCCATCTCCGGACGCGCGGTTGCAGTGGTGGAAGGAACGAAGGTATCCAAGCTCGACGTTCTTCCCGATCGTTGGCAGGCTCCTGCGGCTCCGATTCCACCCGTTTACGCATTGATCGCTTTCGCTGTGGTTGCGATCCTCCGCGGGAGGAATCTCATTCCGGCCCGGGTCGCACGTTCCTGAGCCGGAATCCCATGATCCCCACGGCCGCCCCATCAGCGCCTGCCCCGCCCCCGGGCGGCATCGGGTCGTGGCGGTTGTTCATTCCGGTCGTCGCTGTGGCGCTGTTGGCCCAACTCACCGCTGCGCAGGATTTTTTCGGGGCTCTCACCAAGCCGATTGTGCTTGTGCTGCTAAGGGCCTTCGGACTCCCGGCAAGCGAGGCGTCGGGAATGCTAACTGTTGGCGAACTCGAAGTTCCGTGGAGCCGTGACTGCGCAGGCTTGAATCTGCTCATTGTGCTTCTTGCGGTGACGGTGTGGATGCAGCGCCATCGCCAGCTCGACCTTGGATTCTGGCTCCGGGTTGCTGCCGCCATCCCTTCGGCTTTGGCTGCCAATGTTGCCCGGGTTCTCACCGTGGTCGCCTACCGCGCATGGTTCTTCCCTTCGGTTGAGAGCCCGCAACTTCATTATTTCATCGGTCTGGCATGGCTGGTGCCCTTTGCCATGGTCCTCGTGCCCGTGGACACGCGAGGTCGCCTCGTCACGTCGTTCGAGTTGATGCACGTGGCCGCCGCTCTTGCCCTCGTTGCGCCTATGGCAGACGCCCCCGGCGGGTTGGCGCTGACATTGGCCGCTGTGCTGACCCTTGCCCATTGCCGCCTGCCCGCAAAGATCACACCCGTCCGCTGGATGGCAACCGCCGGGTGGGTCCTTGCAGCCCTTGTCATCATCCTTGCCGGCATCGAATCCTTCTGGCTCCCGTGGCTGCTTGTTTGCCCTCTGCTGATCATGCGTTCATGGATCTTGAGTCTCACGGGGATCATCCTCCTTGCAGGCTCGCAGCCCATGTTCCAGCTCCTGCCATTTGGCGAAGTTGTTACTTGGATCGGCCTTGCACTGGCCGGATGGAAACTCCTCAAAGCCCCGCACTCACTCTCCTTTGCGGCGGGCTCCACCAAACCTGCACGCCCTGTGCGGTTCGCAATCCCCTTCGCCGCAGCCTCATTCTGCCTCCCGTTCCTTGGTTCGACCCTCGTGACACCCGAACGCGTCGACCTCCAGCCACCGGCTGGCGCCACAACACGCGAAATTCCCGGCGACGGTTACCAAGTGCATCTTGCCGGCCAGCATAAAAATATGGGCCTCTTCTGGTATCTCCCTTCAGGCAGCCAACGCCACCACACGCTCAAGGTCTGCATGAAATACCGCGGCATCGAGCTGCAGCCCGTGGCCACAGAACCGCGAGTCATGACAGATGGCGAAGTTTGGATGCGGGAGTTTTTCCTCCTCCCTCAGGGCCTCCTCACATCACATGCCGATTACGTGTGGGCCACCCTCAAGCCAGGCAAAACATCCGGGATCCATCTCATCGCTGTTGCGTCCTGCAGCGATATGACCGAAGCCGAGTTTGCAGCAGCTTCCGCCGGCCTTGTCCAAGGAATCCCTCACCCCACGAAGCCTGACGGCCAATAGACTTCAAAAATGAAAGTGGGACTAAAATTGTGGGGCGATTGCTTCGATATCATTCCCAAGTTTGATCTTTCCCTTCTGAGCCTCTTCTCTGTGGCCCCTGTGGCTCTGTGAGAGAACTGTCTTGGAAAAGAGTGATGGGAATCCACTCCCAATCGGATTGCGGCTCAAGCTTGCTTTCTGTGGAATTTCTCCCCGGTCTCCGCGAATTCCGTTTTCACCCATGCAAGCGCCTGTTCCCGGGTGGTAAGGGTACCCTCCATCTGATGATTGTGAATCGTCTCAAGAGCCTCGCGAAAGGCAGGGCCCGGCTTCCATCCCAGCGCAATGAGATCCGCCCCCGTGATCAGTCGTGGGGGAATGATCGGTTCGTTGGCAAATTCCTCCCGCCGGGTTTTCAGAAATTCGTAGATATCCAGAGACCCGTGGCTGCTGCCACAATCCACGCGATGGAGTTCGAGTTCCTCAGTGAAGGTTTCGCGTGCAATAAATCTCCGGAGCTTCGCGGTCCGCATGTTCGGTGCATCTTTAAAAGCCATGTGATTTCGCACCATCTCCACAGCCGCAAAGATTTCATGATTGGAAAACTTCAAACGACGGAGGATGTCCTCAGCCATGTTGGCACCGACGTGTTCATGGCTGTTAAATCGAATCCGACCATTCTCATCACGGAAAAAGCAGGGGGGTTTTCCGATATCGTGGAGCAGCACTCCAAAGGCGAGAGCCGGGGAAACCTCCGGTCCCAGCATCCCAAGCATGATGCGGGTATGAACAAACACATCTCCCTCAGGGTGGAACTCCGGAGGTTGTTCACAGCCTTTCAGTGCTTCAACCTCCGGCAGCAGGATCGCCAGGAGCCCGCTTTCATCCAGCAGGTCCAGTCCACGGACTCTGGAGGGGGCCGTAAATATTTTGACCAATTCCTCACGAATGCGCTCAGCACTCACGGCGCCAATACCCGCCACCGCGCTGCGCAACCCCTGCCAGGTGTCTGGGTCAATGGTCAAATCCAGCGCCGACGCGAATCGTATGCCGCGCAGCACCCGCAAATAGTCTTCCTGAAAACGCTCTGCCGCATTCCCAATGGCCCGTAAAATCCCATGCTCCAAATCCTGCCGGCCCCCCACATGATCAATCACTTCGCCGGATACGGGGTCTAAGAAAAGCCCATTGATCGTAAAATCCCGCCGAAGCGCATCGCCCCGTGCATCCGTAAAAACGACTCCCGCCGGACGCCGGCCATCCAAATATTCTCCATCCGCACGGAACGTCGCGACCTCAAACGGCGTGCCGTCCTGCAGCACAATCACCACCCCGAAATGCGCCCCCACTGGCACGGTTCGCTCAAAGAGGGCCTGAACTTCCGTCGGCGTTGCATTGGTCGCGATGTCAATATCCTTGGCTGGCTTGCCAAGCAACATGTCCCTGACGCTTCCCCCCGCGTACAAGGCCGTGAACCCTGCCTCGCGCAGCCGGCTCACAATCTGCAGTGCTTTGTCACCCAATTCCATTGAGGCACCTTACCACAGGCTGCAAGCCGGGGAGGGGGGAAGAGATTGATGAGAGACGAATGTTGATTTTGGATTTCTGAAGGGAGCAAACACGCCACCCGTTACGGTAACGGCGGAACCGCAGCAGGCACCGAAACCACAGGCGCGGGCTTCGGAGGCAGCCCCGCCTTCTCCGGCGCTGGATTGGCAGCCAGCAGCTTGCCAAGAAGGCTGTCAGGTTCTTTGGGAAGAATGGTCAAGCTCACATCGCCATCCAGCATCTTTTGAGTTTCCAGGATTTCGAACACCGCATTGAGGATTTCTTTGTCGGTGGAGATTTCCTGGATTGCTTTGCCCACAATATACGGGCGAACCGCTGCAGCCCGCGCAAACTCCACTGCGGCCGTT
>JBGSPC010000275.1:0-6054 GCA_041738805.1 Terrimicrobiaceae bacterium
AGCAGAGTCCGAATCATTTTTATCAATTTGTCTGGTGCGGAGATGCCAAGGTTCTTGAGAAGCGAGCAGGCAGGTTTAGATCAATAATTACTCGACTATATTCCCCGAGCGGGAACGGGCCAAGAAGCGGAGGGCCTGGAGTTTTTCGTCTGAGATCTTGAGAGTAAGCGGTAGTGCGCCCGATTCGAATGCCATGTTCATTCCCGCCCGTACAAGGCACTCTGCTCGCAGAGAGCGCGAGGAGCCGAGAGCCCAAGCCACAATACATAGTGCGATCAAAAACGAGGGAATTGCGGATAAAATCAGAGCAGTCAGCCAAAAGCCCGGAGGAAAACTCGGGTATGCCGCAAAATCGGATGCGGACCACGACCCAGCCCATGATCTGAGCGAGGCGGGCACGTATTGTCCATAGAGGTGCAAGAGTGGCCCGCCAAGCAAGAACCAGAAAGTGATCGAACCCAGCAGGGTAGCGAGTCCGATGATCCCCCGGTGTACTCGGGTTTCGCTGGCAGCACTCGCAACCTCCCGGTTCCATACAATGGCGAGTTCGCCGATGCCATGGACATCGAACTCGACGGGTTGTGACTGCATTTGGGTGTCTTCGCCGTCAGACCGACGCATGAGAAGTTGGCGGACAGAAGCGAGGGGTACACGAACTGCAGAGCGAGCGAGGGCTGAAAGGCGTAGGCTGACATGGTCCCGCAGAGCGTGCAGTGCGTCCTGTGAGTCTTTGAGACCTTTGAGGGATGTCCAACCGGCCACCAATAACGAGGGAAAGCTGCCGGCCACTCCGAGAAATGCACGATCCCAGGCTCCTGCTGTAAGAATGAGCAGACCAGCTATTGAGCGGAAGGGGAATGCAAGTTGTGGAACTGCTTCCATGATCGAAGCTCGATAATGGTTTTTGATCAGCAATCGAACTTTCCCGGAGTCTGACAAAAGATAATCCAACGCGAGCAGCGGCAGTCGTGACTCGGCCTCTTCCAGTTCCCGTAGCGGTTCATCGAACGGGGCTAGGATTGGGACCAAGATCCCTGCGCGCCTTTCCACGAAGCGCTCATGGGCGATGCGAAGCTGAGATTCTGCCGCAGAACGCAGGTTCTCGGATGTCCCCTCAATGATCGACCTGAGTTCGGGGTGGAGATGTGCATGCACGAATATTAGGGCCTCCTCCTCAGACCATCCTTGATTTTCATAGTCGGGCAGACAGATTGCGTCGCGGATTGTCGCTTGGGGAGCAGCCTCTCTAATCAGATTCTTCAGCTTCTCTCCGAAATTCTTGGGCCACAAATCCGGCGAACCGCTGCAACGGTTCACAACCGGGACGATGATTGCCCCGTTAGCATCCCCTATAAACGACTGGTAGTTCTCAGCTCGAATCTTCTCCGCCCGCACTACCAACACCTTGATGGCTGCCGACGAAAGCGCCATCTCTGCTCTCTGTTGGCATTCAGGTTTCACATCGCCGATTCCCGGTGAGTCAAGGATTTGAAATCCACCGCCCATGTCGATCAACTGCTCCGGCAGGACCTGCACAAAAGTTTCAGCATCATGATGCATGCCATCCGGGCGTTCCGGTCCAATCCAGTGCAGCTTGTCTGTGCGCAAAGCCACTCCGTCGGGAAGCAACTTCTTCGCCTCTCCGCGGTTGTGCAACATCGATTGCGCGATCCATGATTTCCCCGAATTGATCGGCCCAACGAAGGCAATGGTCGGGATCGTCAACCCTCGGCCCTCAGCAATCATTCGCCACTCATTCTCAGCACGTGAGCTCAGAAAGTCCAAGTCTACGATCCATTGCGTATCGCCAAATGCTTTCTTGCATGCAAGAGAAGTCCGAGCGGCCTCGTCCTGATACTTGTGAAGGAGTGAAATTGCAGCCGGGCTCATTGTAAATGTGACGGTGTAGCGATCTTATTTAGTTCGTCCCAGCCTTTAGGCACCTCTTCGGCAAGGATGCAGTCAGTGAGCCTGGCCGCGGTCTGAATTGAGGGATACTTGCCAAGATTCGCGGCTTGTCTCGGAATACCCGGAAACTCGATCCATACCGGACCATTAACCTCTCTCGGCAGGCTAAACACATCAAATGCGGAAGCAAGCATCCGACAAAATGCAGGTACGCCGACACGTCTTTTCAAGACATCATCGAGGCGGGCCACGCCAACAAGACCTGCGACTGCGCCGGTCCCTCCAATGCCGAGCAAGGCCAACAACTGGGAGGTAGAGGACGTGAGAATCACGGCCGATGTCCCAAGGTCCACAACTGCGACACAGATCGACGCGAGGCCCGCAACCACCAGAACAGGTGCCGCTGCTCCGAGAACAAGCTTTCTCCAGAGAGGGAGTGCGGTCCAAATATCCCGTGTCGCATCATTCAATTCCTCCGGTCGCAGCTCGTCCGAAACACTCTGAATTGAATGCAAAACACCTCTCCATGCCAATTCGAGATCGTTATCCGAGGCACCTCGCACGTTGATTCCCGAGCATTTGAATTTTCTGGCGAAATCCGCTGGCTCGAAGAGGAGGTCACCCCTTTCATCTCGCAATTTTGCCGTGATCGCTACTGTTGCATGATTGATGGCGCTCTCGGCCGGGTTAGTTATGCCTCGAACCATCATACCTACAGTATCCCTGCCCCGCTTGAGCATGGCACGGAATTCGCCGATCCCGTGGTTCATGTAGAGAGCTGGTCGCGCATATAGCGGGGCCACCTGCAAAAAACTCTCCGAAACACGACTCAATACACCGGCCGTGTAAGGAATTTTAAGCTCCCCCTTGGAATCAGTCATCTGCGTCTTAATGAACTCGAACATCTGCCCGTGAATCCTGATCAACTCACTTCGGTGTTCACTACAGGATCTATCAAGGTTTTTGCGGAGGTCCCTGAGTTTGCTGGCGAGAAGTCTCCGATGGCCCTCGATGGATTTCTCCCACAAAGCACCACCCTTGAGCTGACGCAGGTGCGAGACAAGCATTTCATCAGGCTGTACTTCAGGTATGGCATCTTCGCTCTCTTCTGCCCTTGGTTTGAAAAACCACGGCACTCCCTCTGGTAGTACAACCTGCTGAGCGGCATTCGCAGGGAGCTGCCCTGCGTTGGAGCTTGCCTCAAAGTCGTAAGCTGCAAAGACCTCATTCGCGCCCAGAGCGTTGCGCAAAGCCACAACGTCCTCCTTGATCACGCGCACATTTATCGCAGAATGCGACTGACGAACCTTGTTGATCGCAAGGAACTTGGGGAGCATGGCCAGGTTATTGTTCAGCACGTTTGCCAACTCCGCGATGAGATCTGAGCGCACATCCGCCGTGTCCACTACATAGACGACGCCATGAATTGTTTCTGAAGCTCTTTCCACAACGGCCATCCGGTCTGCTGCCCGCTGATCGCCAACCCTGCTCTCGACATCCGGGCAGTCGAGCAGACATAAATTGAGTTCATCAAGGCGTTCGTCAAAGGCGATAAGCGGGGTGGAAAAGTTTTGGGCAACCTCACTGTTGCCGTTGTATTGAGCAGAGGCTGTTGTCGGGTCTTCTGACAGAAACTCAACTGCCGAACCAAAAGTAGTCGCAAGTTGATTCTCAATAGAGTTCCAGAACTCTCTTCCAGCCGCGCGATCATCCCATTTCTTTGGCACCCAGAACACAAAACGGTGAGTTCCGAATTGTGGATCAATCCCTCTGGGCACTCGATCCCGTCCTGCTACCGACAGGAGGCTCGCCACGAGGCTTGATTTTCCGCCATTCAACGATCCGAGTATCGCAACGATTGGCGCAGGCACCATCTCCTCAAGGTGACGCAGTTGATTAACCAGCCGCTCGAAATCAGAAAGCTCTTGCGTGTGCCCAAATCTTTCGAGGGAATCCCGGAGGGAGAGAAACTTGGAATCGGGCCAAGTGATATTGGCTACAGGATAATCTTGCGTGGCAGCGCCGTGACTTTCCTGGCCCTCAGAGATCCCAAACGCCTGTGACAGAGAAACACTCATAGCGGCAATGTCCCGGCACGTTGAGGGGCAATTTTGTTCATGACCGCCAGCCTGACATTGAGCAGGCACCCTAGTATCGGGTTCAGCACACAAAACGAAGGTGTGCGAGGTGCAGCCAGCAACATGCGAATAGTAACGCACCTCGCAAAAAAACGTAGGGATTTGGAGATTCTTTGTGAAGGTTCTTGATGCAATGTCATATCGCTCAAGTTGAGGTTTGTTGTGCGTTTCGGGCGAGTTTGGCTTCGATTTCCGCATGAAATTCGTCGTGAGTCATTCCTACAGCAAGGAAAAACCGGCTATTTTCAAGATCTAGGTAGTAATAATACCAATCGCGAGAAAATGCCCGTGTACAAGATCCGCCCTTTTTGGCATCGGGAGGAGGCTGCAATGGCCAATAGTCAGGCCAAGGCGGAAGTGGTATCGTGCGGTCATAGTCATCATGAACTTTGTCAGAAAATAGGCGCATTGCTTTAGTCCAGTAGGTGCCTGCGAGGGCATCGGCCAGGTCCTCCTTGGTTCGGTACACAAAAGACAAAAAGATTCCCTTGCCTTTCTCTTTGAGGACATAAATCTCGGAGATCTCGACTCTCGGCCGCTTGCCTATTACTGCCATCCAAAGTTGCACCGATTCCGAGGTATCAGGGCCACAAACGGTCTGACGCAGCTTATTTAGCCTAACTTTTTTCTTTTCCAGACGAGCTTTCTGCCTTCTCGCCTCTGACGCTTTCCTGGATTGCTCCCGCCGTTGCAGATGGTCAAAAACCTTCTCAGCAGCAACCCGCGTTAAATTCTCGAGCTTGCCCTTCAACATATGATGCACACTCGTATTGCGGCTTGAACGTGGCCGATGCGACAATTCATACTATTGTGCTAACCGCAGCGAAAGGTAGCGCGATAGGAATCCTTATTTCCGGCGAGATCTTTTTGGCGACGGTGGCGATCCATTGGTGGCTTGGGGACGAAAAGTCGTGGACGATGAGAGCGCAGCCTGCGGGGTCGCGTTCGATGGAGTAGCGTTCGATGCGGACTATGACCGGACGCTCCTCTCCGACCATGGCGAGCGTGACATCGGCGGTCTTGCTCGTTGAATCGATCACCAGGCTCTCTGCCGTCCCTGTTCCGTCGAGGTAAGCGTTGATGGCGGGTTTGAGTGCTCGGGCGATGAGATCGTCCTTCTTGGTTCCCAAGAGTGATGCTCCAGCATTGAATAGCGTATCAAACATGGGTCAATAATTGTTGCGCCCGGTTGGGCTGGGTTTTCATTTCGTAGGTGGTATACTAGATGCCAATTTTGCGCCGATGGTCGGTTGATGGAATCCGGAAGGCATCGCGAGCGGGTCGGTCGCGTCACAGGGATGATTCACTTGTGTCCTCATCACTCTGTATTCGTGGAAGGCGCAGATATCTCTCGGCGGGCGGAACGCTTTTTCGACGGTATTGTCCCGATCTGGAGTTCGCGCACCCGTTTCATGTCCTCAAGTCCGAAAACGGCCAATGAACCCGAGCGCGGGGACATCGCGACCTGGGTTTTAGTTTCCTCATTCCGGAGTGGTGCGGAGTTCAGCAAGTTGATGGCGGAAGAAAGGGAGTTGGCTTTCCCGGAGCTGAGTTTACGGAGCATGGCGTTGCGGCGTCCGGGGGCGATGATGTCGTTTTCGGGTGCCTTCTCGTAGGGGGCGACGTCGTTGGGACCCAGTCCGCAGCGTTCGTCTCGAAGTTCGCCCGAGAGATAGTCGTTGGCGATGGCGATGGGCCGGTTCCGGCTGGTGGGATGTGATACGTTGTCCCCGCCGAGGCATTCAATGATGGCAGCTTCGTTTTTCCTTGTGCCGACGAGGGTGATCAATGCCGGACAGCCGGTCGGGGTGGTTTCGAGGGTTGACAGGGCATCTTCGTAGTCAGTACACGACTCAAAGATATGCCGAAGCAGGTGGCTTGGAGGCCATTCGATTGAGGGAAGTCCAACAGGAGTTGCGTAGTTTATGGATGTCGCCGATCACCCAAAGTGCACCACCTCGGGTCACTTCAAAGTGCACCGCTTTTGGATGGAAAACGGACCTCTGTT
>JBGSPC010000021.1:0-4700 GCA_041738805.1 Terrimicrobiaceae bacterium
GCAGTCCCTTGCCCGCCCACTTATCTCTTCAGATTTGGCATTCAAGTGAAAGATTCCCAAAATCGTGGAAATGTTGGTTTCGCGATTGCATGGTCGAAGGTTCTGACTAAAATGCCCCCCCTATGACATTTCTCGATCTTCTTCTGATTGCTCAAGCGGCCCCCGCTGGCGACCCCGCGGCTCAGCCCAATTTGCTGATGCAGATGTTCCCGCTGATCCTCATTTTTGTGTTGTTCTATTTTGTCCTGATCAGGCCTCAACAGAAGCGCCAGAAGCAACATGAAAAACTTGTGGCTGCGCTCAAAACCGGAGACAAAGTTGTCACAAATTCCGGGCTTCATGGCATCATCGCCAACGTCAAAGATCGCACCGTGATCATCAAGGTTGCTGACAATGTGAAGCTGGAGTTTGATCGTTCGGCAGTTGTGGGCATCGAAAAATCCGAGGAAGCCCTTCCCAACAGCTGACCCTGCTTTTAGGTTTTTGCCCCTGACCCTGATTTTTTTATGAGTCCTGCCATCACATTCACCGCTGGTATTGCGCTATTGGTTCTCTTCGGCTGGTATTTCTTCACCGAAGAAAACCGCAGAAAGCGCTGGTTGGGAGTGGCTCTGACCGTTTTCCTTGTGGTCCTTTGCATGGAGGCGATCATCCCCCCCAAGGAAAAGATCCGTCTCGGGCTGGATCTTCAGGGTGGAACATCGTTCCTGATGCGATTGACGCCTCAAACTGAAGAGGCGCTAACCTCCGACCTTCTTGACCAGGCCGTTGAAGTCGTTCGCAAGCGGGTGGACGCTTTTGGTGGCAGCGAGCCACTGATCACCCCTCAGGGCAAGGACCGGATTCTGGTTCAGATCCCCGGCTTGAACACCGATCAGATCGCCCAAACCCGCACGGAGCTTCAGCGCGTGGCCAAACTCGAATTTGCTTCTGTGGCTCCAGGCGGTGAAGAAAGAATTGCCCGCATTGAGGCGGGTGAGGAGATCCTCCCCCCCGGGCTTGTGATCAGGGCCTACAAAGATTTTGTCGAAGGAAAGGAAGTTGAAAGAAAGCTTCTCATCAAAAAACGGGCGGAGCTTTCCGGGGATCATGTCCGCCGTGCCTATGCGTATTTTGACAATGCTGGTTATGGGGTCTCACTTAACCTGGATACCGAGGGAGGAAAGCTTTTCGGGGATCTCACCGCGGCTTTGGCCCCCACCCGGGGTCAGCTTGCCATTCTTTTGGACGGTGAAATTCAAAGCGCTCCTCAGGTGAATGAGCCCATCTATGGCGGCAGCGCCGTGATCACCGGGCGCTTCACGGACAAAGAAGCAAGGGACCTGGCCAGCGCATTGGAGAATCCCTTGCGGGTTCCACTGGAAATCGAAGAGACCCGCAGCGTTTCAGCAACACTGGGGGCGGATTCCATCAAAAGTGGCATCCTTGCAGGCCTCACGGGTCTTGCTCTGACGATTCTCTTCATCCTGATCTACTACCAAGTGCCGGGCATCATCGCGATCATTGGCCTCTTTGTGAATTTGATCCTGCTCTTCGGTTTGATGGGCATGTTCCATTTTGTGCTCACGTTGCCGGGTATCGCGGGCATCATCCTCACCGTGGGAATGGCCGTTGACGCGAACGTGCTGATCTACGAGCGCCTCCGCGAGGAACTCAATGCCGGCAAATCCCTGGCCGCCTCCATTGATGCCGCTTACGACAAAGCTTTCAGCGCCATCTTTGACGCAAACCTCACGACCCTCATCACCGCCGTAATCCTCATTTGGCAGGCCTCGGGCTCGGTCCGCGGATTTGCGGTCACTCTCACACTGGGCATCATCGCGAGCATGTTCTCAGCGCTGATTCTCACCCGCACAATTTTCCGGTTCCTTGTGGATGTCTTCCACGTGAAGAAAATTTCCATGCTGGACCTGATTCCCAAAAAGCGCTTCGACTTCCTCGGGATGCGGTGGCCGGCAATTATCATTTCGCTGGTCCTCCTGGCGGGCTCTGTGGCTGCGATCACCCTGCGCGGAGAAAAAAATCTTGGTATCGATTTCCGCGGCGGGGATCTGTTGGTCGTTGACTCAACTACCCCCGTGACTCTCGCCGAGGCCCGTGAATCCGTTGCGACTCTTGGCATGGGCGATGTCCCCATTCAATTTGAAAGGGAGGGCATGAAAGAAATGCTTTCGCTGCGCTCACCGAGCGGTTCGTCCCAGGCCGTCCTTGATCAACTTGTGAAAAGCTTCCCCGATCGCGGCATCACCCCCGTGGCCCAGGACACCGTGGGTCCTCTGATCGGTATGGAATTTGCCAAGCGCTCGATGTGGGCGTTCGCCCTGGGCATGCTTGGTATCTTAATTTATGTGACCTTCCGGTTTGAATTCTCGTTTGCTCTGGGTGCGGTGGCAGCCGTTGTCCATGACGTGGTGATCACTCTTGGTATCTTTTCCCTGGTGGGAGGCGAACTGTCGCTCGTCATGGTGGGAGCCGTCCTCACCATTGCCGGTTATTCCATCAATGACACCATTGTGGTTTTTGACCGCATCCGGGAAGCTCTCAAAAACAGTGAACGAGGGGGCATCCGCGTGATCATGAACACGGCCATCAACGACACCTTGGGCCGCACGATTCTCACCGGAGGAACCACAATCCTCTCGGTGGCAGCCCTCTATTTCTTCGGGGGTGCCGTTCTCCGGGATTTCTCGTTTGCCATTCTGGTTGGTCTTTTTGTCGGAACGTACTCCTCGATTTTTGTGGCCTCTCCCATCGTGTATTGGTGGTCACGCCTCAGCGGACGCAGCATCCGGAAGGAAATCCTCGAAACCGAAAAGGCAGCTGTCAGGCCTGCTTGAGAAATCCACCGATTGCATCCTGACTCCGTGGGAATACGTTTGTTGGTAAATTCTGAGGATGAGGAGATTCCGGATATCTTTGGCACCCAAAAGCCTTTGGCATGCGAAAAAGGTTTACACAAAGCACAAAGGCGCTGAAATTGATGACAACATTGGCCATGCCCCATCAGGCGAGAGATTTATATCAGAAATGCAGGGAATACCGGGATAGTTCCGACGCACGCGCGCAGGGCTTCTACCCATACTTCCGTTGCATCGACGAAACCATAGGAAATCATGTGATTTGCGACGGCGAGCGCAAAATCATGATCGGCTCTAATAACTATCTCGGGCTGGCTCAGGATGAGCGGGTGATTGAAGCCGCGTGTGAGGCCACACGGAAGTTCGGAGCCGGGTGTACGGGCTCCCGGCTTCTGAACGGCACCATCAAACTCCATGTCGAGCTTGAGGAGGCGCTGGCCGCATTTCTTCAGCGGGAAGCCGTCCTTCTTTTCTCCACTGGCTTTTTTGCAAATCAGGGAGCGCTTGCTTCCCTCACCGAAGAGGGGGACGCGATTCTTTGCGATCGTGAAAACCACGCCAGCATTATTGACGGCTGTCAGTTTGCACCCGCAAAACTTGTGCCCTACCGCCACAATTCACCTGTTTCTCTCCGCAACCGCCTCAAACGGCTTCCGGAAGAAGCAGGAAAACTGATTGTGATGGATGGGGTTTTCAGCATGTCAGGCGACATCGCAGACCTGCCTCCCCAGATGGAGCTCGCCAAGGAATTCGGTGCGCGCATTTACGTGGATGAGGCGCATTCCCTCGGTGTGCTTGGACCCCAGGGCCGCGGAGCTGTTCACCACTTCGGATTGAATGATCAGGTGGATATCACCATGGGGACGTTTTCCAAATCTCTGGGGTCCATGGGCGGTTTTGTGGCCGGGGATGCCGAGATGATTGAATTTCTCAAGCATCGGGCCCGCTGCCTGATTTTTACAGCCTCCATGGCTCCTGCCGTGGCCGGAGGGGTTCTCAAGGCCCTTGAACTCATGCAGGAAGAGCCTGAGCGAATTGATGCCCTCTGGCGCAATACCCACAAAATGCACGAAGGATTCCGCTCCATTGGTTTCAAGATCGGAACAACCCAAACCCCCATCGTTCCGATCCTCATCGGCAGCGAAGCCAAAGCTTTTCAATTCACACAGCGCCTCTACGAAGAGGGCGTGTTTGCCACTCCTGCCATCTATCCTGCGGTGCGTTACGGAGAGGCCATCGTTCGGACCAGCTACATGGCCACCCACACAGACGAAGATCTGGATCAAGTCCTTGAGGTGTTTAAAAAAATTGCCAATGAGCTGGGCACCTTCGATGACCCTGCTTACACGGAAGTTGGTCGCAGAAAAGGCGTGTTCGATTTCCGATTGGATCCTGAAGATGGCCCCAAGTCCGACAAAATTCCCGCCAAATCCGTTTCCTCCAACGGCAATCACCTGGAACCCTTGGTCTCCCGGTGATTAAAGGCTGCATTTTGATGGCCGCCTGGCACTTCAAAAATCAGCAATCAGCAATCGTCACTCCTCCATCGGTTCGGGCGTAACGCTATTTGGAGTCCCAAACTAGGCCTTGTGATGACGGTAAAACTCGAAGCTGTCCACAAGGGCCAGCCAACTGGCTTGAATGATGTTATCCGAAACCCCGGCCGTTCCCCACGTTTTGTTGCCCGCTGAGGAGACAATCAGGACCCGGGTTTTTGCCGCAGTGCCGCGTGTGCCGTCCACTATCCGGACTTTGTAATCGGCGAGGGCGACCTCATCGATCCATTTGTAAAAGGGACGGAGCGCTTTCCTTAAGGCCGCATCCAGCGCATTCACCGGACCA
>JBGSPC010000023.1:0-14026 GCA_041738805.1 Terrimicrobiaceae bacterium
AGTGATCACGTGCCGACCGCGATGCGCATGCGCCCGCGCCAGGCCCATAATTCCCAGGTTGCAGGACTCCGTGCCGCCGGAGGTAAATATCAATTCATGCGGGCGGGCACCAAGGAGATCCGCGAGCCGCTCCCGCGCATCATCAATCGCCGCCCGCGTGATGCGACCCGCTTCGTGAATGCTGGAGGGATTTCCATGATGTCCCTTCAAAAACGGCATCATGGCTTCCAACACCTCCGGATCCAGCGGAGTGGTTGCGTTGTAATCTAGATAGACCATTCCAACGCGCCCTCCTCATTCTTCGACCGCTTGTCCACAATCCGCAGTTGCTTCTCCTCATAGGTCACCAAAGAATCCGGTGGCACACTCGCCATCAAAAACACATTGGCCCCAATCGTGGAATTCGCCCCGATCACTGTTTCTCCCCCCAAAATCGTGGAGTTCGGGTAAATGGTGACTCCGCTTTCAACCTTCGGATGCCGCTTCCCTCCTTTGACGAGATTCCCTCCCTGATCCTTCGCAAAGCTCCGCGCCCCCAGCGTCACCCCATGATACAGCTTCACGTGCTCGCCGATCTCACACGTTTCGCCGATCACCACGCCGGTTCCATGATCGATAAAAAAGTAGGCCCCGATTTTTGCGCCAGGATGGATGTCCATCCCCGTGCGCGCATGCGCCCACTCGGTCATAATGCGCGGGATCAACGGGACCTCGGCAAGGTACAAAAAATGCGCGGCCCGCTGAATCGCAATGGCCTCCACAAACGGATACGAGAGCACAATCTCCGCGATGCTGGCCGCAGCAGGGTCTCCCTCATACGCCGCCTGCACATCCGTCCTCAGCAAAACCCGCAACCCCGGCAGTGCCGCCATAAACTCATTCGCCACCGCCGAAGAGCGCTCTTTCGGGCAACGCGGTTCATCCACCCGGAGACTCCTGCAAATCTGCTCGTCCATCCGTTCCAAAATCCGTGCGACCCGATGACGCGTCAACACCGGCAACGAGGCCTTTGAGATCGGCTCAACATCATGATACCCGGGAAAAATCACCTGCATCAAATCCTCACAGATCGACCCCACCTCCTGCTTGGAGGGAAGGTTCACCCCATCCGTGTTGCTCAAGTCCTGCACCAGATCATAGGACTCCAAAATCGTGTCGGTCGCTGCCATGTGTTGACCCCCAATATGCCCTCACGACGCAAGTTGTCGAGTGGTTCCAAGACCCTCCCCTCACTTCCTTCATAAGTGCTTGAGAACGGCCAACAAGAATTGCTTGTTTTTGCACATTTGCACAGTTACTGTGCTTTTGATTCCATGAAAAACATCACTCTGAAGATCGACGACGGGGTTTATCGGAGGGCCCGCATTCTGGCCGCCCGGCGGGGCACCTCGGTGAGCGGAATGGTGCGTGAGTTCCTGGTAGCGCTTGAGTCAGAGGAAGGGGATCGGGAGACCCGCCGTATTGCCGCGCTTGAGGAAATGTACCGACTATCCAATGAGCGCGCACAGAAGACGCGATCGGTCGTTGGGTCTCACTCATCACTGAAACCCCTCACGCGGGAGGAAATCTATGGCGATCGCATTCGTTGACACGAATGTCCTCGTCTATGCTGCTGAGGAGCGAATTCCTTCCCCGCGAAAAACGCTGATCGCCCGGGAACTATTACTCCAGCGGGACTTGGTGATATCCGTGCAGGTGCTCAATGAGTTTGTTGCCAATGCGCGGCATCCCGGCAAACTGGCCTTTACCCCGGAACAGGAGGACGATTGGCTGGTCCGGTTCCTGCAGTTCGAGATTGCACCCCTGACACTTGAGACATTCCTGACAGCTAAGCGCCTCCATCAAGACCATCGCATCTCCCATTGGGACTCCCTGATTCTGGCCGCGGCGACCGGTATGAAATGCGCCATCGTTTACACGGAAGACCTCAACCACGGCCAGGACTACGATGGGCTCATCGTCATCAATCCTTTCATCTCTGAGGAAATTTTTTAACCACTCATTGACACTGATCGGGATCGGCCAATGGCCCGATCCACCGGGTTGTCAGAGGGGAGTAGATACGGATTATCCTCTTTCAGCCTTTTCCATGACACTCACCACGTATTTATCCGAGTTGTAGAGATTGCTACCATGTGGTTTAGAGATTCCGGTATGAGCTTCATGATCTTCCGCACCCTCGTTTTTCTTGCCGTCATTGGCTGTGTTCAAGGGCAGGTGGCATCACCTACTCCAAGCCCGATACCATCACCTGCTCCGAAACCGACACCCGCCCCGGTGGCCTCCATGGAGCCATCCGAGCTGAAGGGATTTGCGGAATATCCGGAGGCCGTTCAACAATTGATCAGCGAGGGGTTGGCGCTAACCAAGCAGAATCTGACTTACAAATTCGGCTCGGCTGACCCGGCCAAGGGCGGGATGGACTGTTCCGGCACGATCTATTTTGTTTTGCGTCAGGTGGGCGTGATGGACGTTCCCAGGAGTGCGAGCGGTCAGTATCTGTGGACCCGAAAGGCGGGCACTTTTTTGTCAGTGATCAGCCGGAAGATGGACAGTTATGAACTGCAAGCCCTCAAGCCGGGAGATTTGCTTTTCTGGAGTGGGACGTACGCCACGGAGGTGGACCCTCCAGTGACACATGCCATGATCTACCTGGGAAAACGCAAGAAGGACGGGAAAGCTGTGATGTTTGGCGCAAGCGATGGGCGTTCCTATGACGGCAAGGGCCGCTGGGGAGTGAGTGTTTTTGATTTTCGGATTCCCAAGCCGGCTGTCAAAGGTGCCACGATTCCGCCAAGTGTGTTTATCGGTTATGCCAAAATTCCGGGGCTGGGAGATGAGTGATGGCTACGGCAGCGCCGGTGTCATTTTCGGCGCACCAGCTTGAGCGGGATAAAGCAGGAATTGCATCGCGACCCCAGGTGATTATAGATAAGGCCATGTCGGATAAGGAAAACAAGCCGGAGAAGTTCGGAGAAACGCCGAAAATCAGGCCGCGTCATGTGGGCAAATCAGAGTCGGAAAAGGACACAGGCGAGGCCGCCGAGGAAAAAAAGCGGCGGCGCCTGCTTGAAAAGAAAAGCGATGAGGAATGGATTTCAAAATTGAAGCCTCCCGGAAAGAAAGAGGAGTTTGAGGACGGGAAAGCCGGGGCTGGCGAATCGAAGGAATCGGCTGTGGCCGGGGATTCCAAAGCTGAGGCCCGGGAACGGACGTGGGAGGATGAGGAAAGCGAGTCGATCAAGCAGGTTCAGGACGGGGTGGAGGAGGACGAATCCAATATGGACGAGCCCGGTGCGGTCAAGGAAGGGGAGCCATCCAGCGGGCGGAGACGTCGCAGGAAAAAGCCCGCAAAACCATCGGTCAAGCGTGTGCTGATTCAACTCCGTCGCCGGGCCATGGCAATTTTTGCCATCATCGCGGGCGCTATTTTATTGTCGCTGACATTTTTTCGTGTGGGCGAATCCCGCGGGGAGCGGGAAGGCAAAGAAGCGGCCCTGCGGGATCTGGCCGTGGTTGAAGCCCGCAAAGTGTATGTGCTTCCACCGGAGGCCCAGCAGCAATTGGATGCGGCTCTGCTGGAAGTCCGGGGTGGTAATGCCGTGAAGGCCGCTGTGGACCTTGCCGCGTTGGCGGAAAAATTTCCTGATGTGGCGTCCTTGAGGTATGCCGCAGGTTTGGGGGCCATCCAGGCCGGGGAGTTGGAAAAGGCTATTGCCTTTGCAAATGCCTCCATCGACAAAGGGGAGAGGATCTCCGATTCCTATGTGCTGATTTCCATCGCCGAGGCCCAGTTGAGGGCGGAAGAGCCAGGCAAGCAATTTGTGAGCCCTCAGCTGAGGGTGCGTGAAATTCTCGACAAAGCCATAGCGGCCGACCCGATGAGCGCAGGAGCCCGTATGGAATTAGGGTCGCTGTTCCGTTACATGGGGGATGAAGCGGGGGCGCTGAAGGAGCTGGGAGCAGCCAAGGCGAGATTGCACCCTGTCGATTCGCATCTTGCCGTGGATGTCACCGTCGCCCTCATTGAAGTGGAGAACCTGCCATTGGAAGCCCTGCAACTTTCGGAGCCCACGGCTGATGACGTGCGCGTGCTGTTTCCAGCCGCCTATATCGCGATGAGGCAGGAGAACTTCGAGTTGGGGATCCGGCTTCTCACCCGCTGCAAAAACCTGCTTCCCATGGACTCATTCCTCTACCTCGTGAATGATCGGGCCTTTCAACGCTTCGCTTATCGCGATGATATGAAGGCTCTCATGCAGTGACCGGGATACTTGCCCTTGGAGGAAGAGAAAGCCTGTTACTTCTCTTCTAAAAGCCTCAACCCGAAGAAATTTGTTCCAAAATTTTCTTCGCCAGAGGCCGGAAAAACTGAGTCAGAGCTTTTTCTCGACGGCGCTGAAACCAACAACTTTCCCATCCGCGTCCACTCGCAGCGAAATGGCAATCCAAACTTGATAAGGAGAGCCATCTTTGTGGTAGTTGGTGAGGGTGACCTCAACGGGGCATAAAGCGGCAATCGCATCACGCAGGGTTTGAACGGCGTTGGCGTCAGTTTCCGGGCCCTGGAGAAATGTCCCGGGCTTGCGCCCCTTCACTTCATGATAGGAATAGCCACACAGACCGGAGAAAGCCGGATTGATTGCTTGGATCCGGCCTTGGAGATCTGTTTCCACGCGGGCGGGCTCTTGTTCGATGCGCTGAAGGACGTGACGCTTCACCGTTTCGGGCACGGGCGGGCAATCCTCACGGTTTTGGAGAGCAAGATCTTCCATCAGACGTTCAAGCCCCTCCGAAGGGATCCGGGACGCGGCAGATTTTCCGTCCTCGTTTAAGTAAGGCATAACAGCAATCATATATTGGATGTAACGTGTTGCAATGACATCGGGACGCAGTGGAGGAAAAATTATTTTGATTCATCACCAATGCATGGCCCCCAGGCGGGATGCGGCTTCTTCGGCCTTCTCGCGCGAATTGAACGCCGAGATCCGGAAATACCCTTCTCCTGCAAGCCCAAATCCGCTACCGGGAGTCACCACGATGTTGGCCTGGTTGAGGATCCGGTCAAACATGTCCCAGCTTTTCGAGCCTGAGGGACCCTGCACCCAGATGTAAGGGGCATTGACGCCGCCATGAACTTCCAGGCCGGACGAAGAAACCGCCTCACGCAAGATAGCGGCGTTGCCCATATAATTGCGGACCAGGGCGGCAATTTGTGCACGTCCGGCCTCCGAATACAGGGCTTCAGCTCCCCGCTGGGTCACGTAGCTGACACCATTAAACTTTGTGCTGAACCGCCGGTTCCAGAGGGGGTGCAGGGGATGGTGGTCGCCCGTGTCTGTGACCAACTGAAGCTCTTTGGGAACCACAGTGAACGCACACCGCACGCCCGTGAAGCCCCCGCTTTTTGAGAAGCTGCGAAACTCGATCGCACACCGGCGGGCCCCCTCAATTTCATAAATGGAGTGCGGCACGCCAGGCTCGCTGATGTAG
The DNA here is from genome assembly GCA_041738805.1 of Terrimicrobiaceae bacterium. GTDB lineage: Bacteria > Verrucomicrobiota > Verrucomicrobiia > Chthoniobacterales > Terrimicrobiaceae > JAJTZA01. Next base: position 5,494 of record JBGSPC010000023.1, read on the forward strand.
GCCTCATAGGCGGCATCGAACAGCAAAAGCGCATCATGTTTGAGCGCGTAGGCAACCCACTGTTCAAGCTTGGTGCGGCTTGCGGCGGCGCCGGTCGGGTTATTGGGAGAGCAAAGGTAAATCACATCCGTCGGCACTTTGGGCACCTCGGGCATGAAGTCATTGTCCGGGTTGCACTCCAAATAATGCAGGCCGGGATAAATCCCGTCCTCCGTGGGAGCCCCGGTGTGGCCTGCCATGACATTGGTGTCCACATAGACGGGGTAGACGGGATCCATGACGGCAATGCGGTTTTTCGGGCCGAGCACATCGAGGATGTTTGCGCAGTCACACTTCGATCCGTCGGAAACAAAAATTTCGTCATCGGCGATTTCAATTCCTTTCGCGCGGTAATCATTTTCTGCGATGGCCGAGCGAAGAAATGCGTATCCCTGTTCGGGACCGTAGCCATGGAAGCCCTCACGAGTCCCGAGGTCATCGATGGCCTGGTGCATGGCGAGACGCGCCGCTTCAGGAAGGGGCTCGGTCACATCGCCGATGCCGCACCGGATCAGCCGTTTGGCGCTTTCCGGGTTTGCTTCCAGAAAGGCCGATACCCGGCGGGTGATCTCAGGAAAGAGATATCCGGCTTTGAGTTTTAGATAGTGCGAGTTGAGCTGTGCCATAAAATCAGCCGGATAGAATGGCATCGATTAAACTCCGAGTCCATCAGAAGCTGAAATTCCCGGATTTTCACGTTTCGTTAATGAAAACCTGTGTTAAGAAAGCGGGTCATTTTTGAATGGAGGAGACCCCGGACATTTCTGACGAAGAATTGGTCGCCCGCACCCAAGCCGGCGATGCGGAGGCGTTTGATGCCCTGATTGTTCGCTACAGTCCCAGGCTTTACGGTTTGGTTTACAACATGACCTCCAACCACGAGGACACGAACGACCTGCTCCAGGACATTTTTTCGAAGGCGTTCCGTTCGATCCATAGCTTCCGGGGCAAATCGAGCTTTTATACCTGGATGCACTCCATCGGAGTGAACATGAGCATCAATTTTCTAAAAAAACGGGGTCGCCGGTACACGCTGAGCCTGGATGATGTTGATAGCGGGGTCCAAAACGACCCGGATTTCCTTGAGGCGACCGCCACAACCGACCCCCGCAGGGAGGCCAATCTCACAGAACTTCAGAAAAGATTGAACGAAGCGATGCAGAAGCTGTCAAATGATCATCGCGCCGTGGTTACTATGTTCGATGTCCAAGGAATGCCGCATTCAGAAATTGCCAAAATCCTCAAGGTCTCGGAAGGCACGATAAGATCCCGATTATTTTACGCACATCGCCAGTTGCAAAATTACCTACAAGAGTTTATCTCAAACAAGTGAATCCTATGGAAAACGACGAAAGCATCTCAAAATTGCTGAGGCTCAAACGCTATGAGCAGCCTCCCCAAGGATATCATGAAGCCTTTTTGAGGGATTTTCACCGCCGCCAGCGTGCCGAACTCTTGAAGCCGAACCCCTGGCAGAGCTTTTGGGATGGGCTAAGCGATATCTGGCCGAATTTCCAGGTGCCGAAACTGGCTTACGCGACCATGGCGGCTGTCGCCGTGGCAGCGGGTGGGTTTTTAATCAACCAAACCACTCCGGCGGAAAGTCTTCTGGCTTCATCTTCCGCTCCTCACACATCGCTTGGGGAATTGAACGTGCTTCCGGATTTTTCGCTCGAACCACAACGCCCGGTCACGATTGGCTCCACCCTTCCCGTTTCCGGTCGTGGTGATCTCTCGCAGCATTACGTGTTGCAGCCCCGGCCAGCCAGCAATGATCGTCCGCTCAGCTTCTAAGAATTTTCTCTCATGAGATTCCGGCAGGCAGCGTGGCTAGGCACGGCCGCAATCCTTGTGGCAAATGCCTATTCCGAGGAGGTGGATTTCGCAAAATCGCTCTCCGAGCAGGTCGGCAGGATTTTTGAGGAGCGTTCAGGAGCAGTCGTCCGGGTCGAAGCCACAGACCGTCATGGCCGCTTAAACGGGACCGGATTTTTCGCTGATCCCATGGGGACAGTTTATACCGTTTACTCGACTGTGGCTGAAGCGGAGGAAGTTTTTGTGATCGTCCAGGGACGCCGGCTCCCCGCCAAGGTCCTGACAGCAGATGCCCGCAGTGGCATTGCCTTGCTGAAAGTCGACATCGAAAACACCTTTATTCCTGCCGGCAACTCCTCTTCGCTGCGCTTGGCAAGCCCGCTGGTGGCCATTGGATTTCCTCTCGATCTGGAAGCCTCCCCCAGCTTTGGAATCCTTGGGGGGTTTGATAAAAAATTTCAAGGGCGGTTTCTGGTCTCCACGCACATCCGTGCCAATCTCCCCGTGCAATCCGGTTTCGGGGGGGCTCCCCTGCTGAACTTGCAGGGTGAGGTGGTGGGAATTATCATCGCTGGCCTCGAAGGTGGTTCCTCCTGCTTTGCACTTCCCATTGAAGCGGCCGAAAAAATCAGGAAAGATTTCGTTCGATTCGGGGAAGCGCGGCATGGATGGATTGGTGTCACCGTGGAGTCCATGCCCGGGAACGAAGTTCACATTGCTCAACTTGGCCCCGAGACACCCGCGGCACAATCCGGCTTGAAAGAAGGGGATATCCTCCTGCAAGTCGGCAATGTCCCGATCCAGAACGTGGAAGATGTGTTGGATGCCTCTTTCTTTTTGACCGATGGAGACGCTGTCGCCATCCGGGTGATTCGTGGCGGTCAGGAACTGCAATATTCGATCCGGCCGGTCCTTCATCCCGCCAGCGAAAAAAGCGGCCTCCATGCCGCAAGCTCAAACCCCGAGTTCAATCTGCTTTCGAAATAGTCCGCTGCTAGCGCATTGACAGATCAAGAGCCTCGCCCACGGCCCCGCCGACTTGCATGACCGTGGCGATGATGCGCCAGCCGACATAAAGCAAAATGCCAACAAAAAGAATGCGCGGCATCCACTCGGCCAAGGCGTCTAATTGGGCAATGGCTTTGTCTTGGAGCGCCTCGGCGGCCCGCCGTGATTCTTCATCAAGGCGTCCGGAATGATCACCCACTTGTACGGCCCGCTCGATTTCCCGGGGAACGCCTGGATGACCGGTGAACGCATCCGACAATGGCCTCCCTTCCCGGACTCCGGCGATGGTCAAGATACTGGCGCGATGGATCAGGGCACTGCCGCTGGAGGCTCCTGCCAATTCCAACCCCCGGAGCAGACTGCCTCCGCTGGTCACAAATAACGAAAAAACAGAGGCGAACCGGGACCCCGTCCATGTCTCAAGCCAGGCCCCCACCCCGGGAAGCAAGAGGACGAACCGCGCCATGGCCGGGCTGCCGGCAAAGGCCCGACAGATCGCCCACCAGACAAAAACCACGATCGCTGCCAAACTATAAAAGGCACAAAGCGTGCCCAAGACACTCACCACATATCCGGTTTTGGTTCCGCCAATCATTGCCACAGGAATGGCGAGGAGAACCACGGCAAGGTGGAGCACAAAAATCGGGTAGAGGGATTTTGCAATGACGGCGCTGCGGGCTTTGGCCAGACGTTCGTAGTGGGATGCCAGGCTCACAAAAATCGTATCCAAGTGACCGGAAGTGGTTCCTGCCTCAACGACCGCACAATCGCCGGAAGAAAATCCGGCCCCGGCAAAGGCTTTCGGCACCGCATCCCCGTTCGTCAAGCCCCTCAGAATCGTTGCAGCCAATCGGGCAGGACCGCGACCACGCGACAGCAATTCCATGGCCTGGGGAAGACCAATTCCACTGCGGAGAAGCTGCGCGAGTTCATGAAAAAATCGCGCTTTCGTTCGAAAGCCGGGTTGCACGATGCCTACCTTTCAGAAAATCTAAGCCTGTGGGCAATCTCAAAGCACAGGATGAACGATTTCTACGCAAGGCCATCGCCGAGGCCTTGAAGGGACGTGGCCACACCGCGCCGAATCCCGCGGTCGGGGCGGTGATTGTGAAAGCTGGAAAAATCCTTGCCTCGGGGTGGCACAAAAAGGCCGGGGCTCCTCACGCGGAGATCGAGGCTCTCCGTTCCCTCAAAAAGCCCGAGGCGGCAATCGGAGCCACGATTTATATCACCCTGGAGCCCTGTTCAACCCATGGCAGAACCCCTCCCTGCACGGAGGCCATCCGGCAGGCAGGAATTGTACGCGTGGTCTACGGGGCCACAGATCCGAATCCCCATCACTCCGGACGAGCCAAAGCCCTCCTCGAAAAATCCGGAATCTCCGTGACCTCCGGGATTCTGGAAAAAGACTGCTCCGCCCTCAACGAAGCATGGAATGTGTGGATCTCGAAAGGTCGCCCCCTTGTGATTGCAAAAGCCGGGATGTCCCTTGATGGACGCATCACCTCCCCCCCGGGCCAACGATGGATCACCAGCAAGGAGTCCCGGGCCGATGCCATGCACCTTCGCAACACATGCGACGCCATACTAGTTGGCGGGGAAACGGTGCGGGTGGATAATCCAAAACTGACGGTCCGTGGCATTCCCGGTGCCCTTCAGCCCCTTCGCGCTGTGTGGACGCAAAGCGGGGATCTGCCTCCGAAAGCGTATCTCCTCACAGATCGCCACAAAAACAAAACCCGCATTTTTCAAGGCGTCTCCCTCCGTGAAGCCTTGCGTCTGCTTGCAAAGGAGGGAGTCCAGTCGGTGCTTATCGAAGGGGGCGGTCGAACTCTGGGTGAAGCGTTCGATCGCAAGTTGGTAGACCGCGCGGTTTTTTATGTGGCTCCTGTGATTTTTGGCGGTGGGACGCCGGCCGTGGGAGGACGCGGTGCCGCTTCTCCGGAGTTGGGGGGGCTTCTGGAGGATGTTGAGTATCACTGCGTCGGGCCGGACATCAGGATTTCCGGTCGAGTGGTCGCGGCGGATGCCGCTTCGAAAAGTTTGGAGCCCGTAAAAAGCAGCCGGCCCCGCAGGCGCGGGGCCAGCGGTCCCAGGAAAGTCAACGCGTGACCGCTCAAGAGGCAGCGCTGATTTCCTGGTCCATCCCCTGGCTTCCAGCAACGGCTCTCCTCATCACCGCCTGGATTTACCTCCGGGGGTGGCGGTTGCTTCATCGGCAGGTCCCGCTCCGTTTTCCGCGCTGGCGGGCGATGTGTTTTCTGGGCGGGCTGCTGGCAATTTTTGTTTCGATGTCCTCGCCGCTGGATGCGTTTGCCTCCTTCCTCTTGCTCTCCCACATGGCCCAGCACCTTCTGCTGACGATGGTTGCCCCGCCGTTGCTTTGGCTTGGTGCTCCGCAGTTGCCCATGCTTCGCGGCCTTCCAAGGCGTTTTGTTGTCACGGCGATCACCCCCTTCATTCTCTGGCCGCTGATGAAAAAGGCTGTGCACACCGTGACTCATCCGGCGGTGTGTTGGTCGCTGTTTGTGACCAGCAATGTTGTCTGGCATATTCCCGCGCTTTACGAAGTGGCCCTTCGATCAGAGGCATGGCATAACATCGAACACGCCAGCTTTCTTGGCACGGCCCTGCTTTTTTGGTGGCCGGTCATTCAGCCCTGGCCAAGCCGCGCTCGTTGGCCGCGGTGGACGATGATCCCCTACCTTCTGTTGGCTGACTTACAAAACACCGCTCTCGCCGCATTCCTCAGTTTTCAGGATCGCGTGCTTTATTCGACCTATGAGACCGCTCCGCGGCTTTTTGGCATTAGCGCTTTGGATGACCAGGCCGGAGCAGGAGCATTGATGTGGGTGCCCGGATCCCTGGCTTTCATTCTTCCCGCCGGATTTATCGCATGGCAATTTTTGTCACCAAAGCGGGCCGTGCGTCCTTCGGAACACGCAAAACCCAAGCTCCCCCCTCCCACTTCCTCCCTTATTCACAAAGCTGCTTCCCCATCCCTTGACCTCTTCCGGGTCCGGGGCCTCGGAGCGGTGATGCGATGGAGGCATTTCCGGAGATCGCTTCAAATCCTGATGCTGGGCCTGGCGGCCCTGGTTGTGGCTGACGGGATTTGGGGGCCCCAGGTTTCTGCCATGAACGCAGCCGGGGTTCTGCCATGGACTCATTGGCGCACCTTCACCGTGGTGGCCCTTCTGGTGGCGGGAAATTTGTTTTGCATGGCCTGCCCGTTCACCTTCGTCCGTGATCTGGGCCGAAAAATTCTCCCGGCCAAGGCAGCCTGGCCGCATTGGCTCCGCTCCAAGTGGCTCGCGGTGGGCTTGCTAATTATCTATCTCTGGGCGTATGAGGCCTTCGATCTCTGGGACCGTCCGCTCGCAACCGCCTTCCTGATCCTGGGCTACTTTGTGGCGGCACTGCTCATTGACGGAATTTTCCGCGGAGCCAGCTTTTGCCAATACGTCTGCCCGATTGGCCAGTTCCATTTTGTCCAGTCCCTGGTGTCCCCTTTTGAAATCAAGGTCCGTGAACCAAGCGCCTGCCTGGATTGCAAAACTCACGACTGCCTGCGCGGAAACGAATCCCAGCGCGGCTGTGAGCTTCACCTTTTTCAACCCCGCAAGGCGGGCAACATGGACTGCACCTTCTGTTTGGACTGTGTCAAAGCCTGTCCCCATGACAATGTGGGTTTCCTTGCTGTGATGCCGGGACGTGAAGTGATTGAGGACAAAAAAAAATCCACGGTGGGCCAATACGCCCGCCGGTTGGACATTGCAGCCTTGGTTCTGATTCTGACCTTCGGAGCTTTTGTGAATGCGGCAGGAATGATCGTTCCCGTGCTTAACATGATGGCTGACCTGACCACTCGCTGGGGACTCCGCAGCGACCTGCTCCCCGTGAGCCTTTTCATCGTCATGGGGCTTGTGGTGTTACCTGGGTTGTCATCACTTGGGGCGGCAGGGATGAGCGGAGGCAAAAAGTTCTGGAAGGAACACCTCGGCCGGTTTGCGGTGGCGTTTGCTCCGCTCGGCTTTGGGATGTGGCTGGCGCATTTTGTTTTTCACTTTTTTACCGCCGCCCTGACTCCAATTCCTGTTTTGGGAAGGGCCCTTGAGGACAGTGGATTCATCTCTTCCTCCACGGCCTGGGTATCCCCCTCTCTTGCATTTTATGACCTTCCTGCCCTTGAGATCGTCCTCCTCAATGCGGGTTTTTTGCTTTGCCTGTTTATGCTTTGGAGGATCGCAGCCAAAGTGCCTGGCTCCTCCCCCCGGCGAGCCTTCCCACCATGGGCCATCCTCGCGACGGCCCTTTACATGTTCGGCATCTGGATCATTTTCCAACCCATGGAAATGCGGGGCACGCTGATGGGGTGAATCAAAACCGGCGGCTGTTTCAGGCTCTAACCGCCCTAATTCCTCAAGCGACAAATGGGCGGGCAAGGGACTGCCCAGCCCTACCATCCATCGGGTGCTTCGCGCTTGCACCAGCTCGTCGATACTGAGGTAGGGCGAGACAGTCCCTTGGCCGCCGACTTTTTTTGCTTCTGTTGGATCCATTTTTCCCCATACGGCGACAATCTGCCTCCGCAGATCCCGCCCATGAATAAGAGAAAATGGGGTTCAGGCTTGACCACTGGCATCCGCGCAACGATATTGAGCAGTTCCATCAGGTGAGCGGAGCGGGACTTGTCCCGCTCTTTCCATCTTGGGGAACAACGCTTTTTGATATGAACGCCGAACTTATAGCCATGCTCGATTACCTCGAGCGAGAGAGGGGCATCCGCCGTGAGATGCTCATTGAAGCCATTTCCGACGCCTTGCTGACCGCTTCCAAGAAGAATTTCACTTCCGGGACGCGGGAATTGCGCATTGCCATTGACCAGAAATCTGGAGAAATCCGGGCTTTTGCCAAGTTGATCGTCGTGGAGAAAGTCGAAAACGTTCATGATCAGGTCACGCTCTCGAAGGCCAGAAGTGTGAAGCAGGACGTTGTTCTTGGCGAAGAAGTGGAAATTGAAGTCACTCCGCGTGATTTCGGGCGGATTGCCGCTCAGGCTGCCCGCCAAGCCATCAACCAACGGATCCGTCAGATCGAGAAAGACATGATCTACGAGGAATTCAAAGACCGGGCCGGAGAAATCGTCAGTGGCACAGTCCGCCGCTTTGAAAAATCAGACGTCATTTTGGATCTGGGCCGTTTTGAAGGAACAATGACTTCGAAGGAGCGCGTTGTGACCGAGGAATACAATGTGGGTGACCGCTTGAGAGCGTATGTGGTGGCTGTCGAAAATGGTTCACGCGGCCCGGAGATTATCCTATCCCGGAGTCATCCCAATTTTGTCCGTCGGCTTTTTGAAATTGAGGTCAGCGAAATCGGGGACCGCACGGTTGAACTGAAGGGTATTGCCCGGGAGGCGGGATACCGCACAAAAGTTGCCGTTCACAGCGAGGACAGCAAAGTGGACCCTGTGGGTGCCTGTGTTGGCATGCGCGGAGCGCGGGTTAAAAACATCGTCCGCGAACTGAACAACGAGAAGGTGGACATCATCCGCTGGAGTGAAGACCCCGAGGAATTCGTCCGCGAAGCGCTGAAACCGGCGGAACTCCGTTCGATCACCGTCGATAAGGAAAACCACACCGTCCACGTGACCGTGGATGAGATCGAC
>JBGSPC010000026.1:0-67295 GCA_041738805.1 Terrimicrobiaceae bacterium
GTCAGAATGGCAACGACCTTGTTGCGCTTGCGGATCTCAACCGACTCCCCGGACTCCAAAATTTTCTCAATTCTGGGGAAGGACGTTCTCAGATCCCGGACGGTTGCGATTTCCATTTGTGAATCAAAATGATTCATTTCAGGGATTTTGTCAACATGCCCATCAGGAGCAGGGGAGCGCCCTCGATGTAGAGGAGATCATGTTTAAAATCTCCCACATAATGCCGGCAAATGCTGCCGCGATCCCGCCAATAACCCCAGGAAATATTGTATGTCCGCGGAAGCGGTGCCCCGCCTCCCGGGTTGGTGGAGGCCATGAGCGCATACAGGGTTTGCTCAAAAAATTGTGGTGCATGGGCGGTTGTCTCAAACGCCCCCAGAAGCTGGCTCGCCAAATTCAGATTAAATGCCTGCTTTTGCATCAAAACGAGACCGCTGTTGAACCGGGGAAGCAGTGTGACGGGAAGCGCTTTCTCGATCTCATCCCGGGGAATACAAAATTTTTCTCGCGTGTCTTCGTTGTAAAGACATGTGGGGGACCTGTTGTCAGCCCACTCCAGGATCTCCGCGGGTCTTTTAAAAAAAATCACATCGGAATCGAGTACGATAAAGCGATCATGGGGTGCAAAGGGACAGGCATCAAAAAATTTAAGGAACAGATTATGCCGGTTCCGGTGCGCCAGGCAGGTTGGATAATCGGCCAGATAGCATGACGTTTCGCGGTCGGAATCGCTTCTCGGAATGAACATCACGCCGGGTAGAACTTTTTTAATTTGCTGCCTCTGGGCCAAGGAGACCGAACCGTCATCATGAATAAAAAGCGGCCACCGGCGTCCCGTGGAATGCTCAAAGCTGATTGCTGCGAGCAGGCCCGCGTGCCACGTCCGGGAAGAGACAAGCATGTGAACGCTGATCGGCATTTCGGCTCCTTGTGGCCGTTTTGCAAGCCAAAAGACAAGTGGCGACAGGATCCCCCTGCCCACAGAGGCAAGCCATTGACGGGCTAGTGATCGAAGAGATGCCATCATGGGAGGCTCCCGAGCTCTCGGACAATCCCTGCCCATTCCAAGGCCATACGTTTACGGCCTGTCCACTTAAGAAAATCACCAAACTCTTTCGAGGGCTTTCCCTGCCGCATGGTGCCGCTCCAGAAGAGTGGATAGGGCCCTTGGTAATAGAAATAAAGCCAGAGCCCGTGACGATCAAAAGCGTCCCGCATGGCTTGACCACGAAACTTTCTTAACAGATACCGGTATCCATCAAACCCGGCAAGGGCCAGCTCCCGAAGGATTTCCCGGCAGCCCGTTCCTGCGATCTTCGCACCATGAACACGATACGTTGACTCAAGCAGTGTCTCCGGGAAGGGCCCTCCGGGTTCGTCACGGTGGCGTTCAAAATTCCACGGGGTATGCTGAAGCTTGGGATATTGATCCATTCGAATGCGGAGAAGAATGGCTAATTTCTCCAGATTCCAAAGCGCGGGATGCAAAGAAAACTTCCATCGGTAGGTCGGCGCATTGCGGGAGAGGTGGTTCCACGATTTGCCGAGGTCCGTTCCTTCACCGGGCCTCCGATTGCCCCAACCCAAAAGTCCGATCATCATCGCCTCAAGGTCCACCGCCTGTTGGGGGAGTGTTTTATTAAGAAATGCGGCACGGCATTTTCCCATGGGAGGATGGTCATCAAGAATAAGGTAGACCCACTGGAATCCCTGCTTCCGCAAATTTTCGACTGCTGAAAAGGTGACCGCCATCCAGTCAGCAGGGTCATCTTGCAGAGGCAAGGCCTCGTGCGCCTCGACGCCGCAGAGAAAGAGAGGAGGCCGGGGGTCCCATTGTTGCTCAATAAGCCTTCGGGTGAACCTGGCCACGGGCCAATACCGTTGACAGGTCGAGAGAAGAATACAGACATCCTCACGCATGGTTCATTCAGAATCGGTTTTCGTTGTCCCACCAAACAGTTCAGGCAGGATTTGCGCAAGGCGTGAGGCAAACCACCGCGTCACTTCCCCGGCTCCGCGGCCTGTGGGGTGGACGCCATCGAACCAAAAATCCTTCCGGTGAAGCGCCTCGCTTTCCCGGGCGTCGGCCGGACCGACCAGCGGAACGTCAGGCTTCTGCGATGCGAGGAAGGCGGTCTGGTAAGCTGCCCGGTGGGATTCCAAAACAGGAAGGCAATAAAAGCCATGATGGTCCATATAAGGTGCCATCGTGTGGCGGAGGTGGGAGTTGGAGATGATCCACTGAGGAAAGGGAATCCCTGAAACCGGGCTTTGGATTTCCGGGGTGCTTTTCATGGATTGTAAGGCTTTCTCGTAGTTGAATTTTTCCTTGCTGCCTTCCAAAGGAAAAAAGGGGGGTGTTTTCCGGACTTTGATTGTGGGACGCATGCCGGCGAAGGCTCCCGCGCAGAACCGGTTCAGAAGCACGTGTTGAAAAAGCAAACTCATGGTCTCAATCCGGGGAAGGTCCGGATTCAACTGCTTTGCATAGGCCTCCCAGGCCCTGACAGCAATCTTCGGGCTAAGAAAAAGAATGGCCCGTTCCGTGAATGCTTCTTTGGAAAACCGATAGAGCGGGTGCCGGTCATATTCGTCAAAAACCTCTCCAAGAAAAAGCACATCCGCCTGCTGGAGCTTGCGTCTTTCCTCAGATGGCAGGCCATCCAGAAAACTTTCCAGCATGTATTGTCGCTCAGGGTGGGTATTTCCCGGCATGCTGAAAGAGAGGACCGTGGCGGGGGTTCCCAGTTCATCCAGATCTTTCTCGAGCTGGAGGGTGTCGATCCCATAATACGTGGCACTGCTTCCAGAGAGAATAATCACCGGCCGAAGTTCCCAATCCTGGGTTTTCAGGAGATGGTTTTTCAGCCAGCGATTCCTGCGGGCGACTTCGGAGTTCGGCCAAATGCGTTCATCCGGGACCGTGGATCTCAGCAGAAGAAATCCGCCGAAGACCGCGACGCACACGGCCACAGCCCGGACCAGCGAAGGTCCGCGTTGGCTGAATCGCACCAACGACAACAGCAGAAGAAAAGCCACCGGAATCAGAACCAGGATATCGGCACCCATCGGATTCAAAACTGAAAATAAATAAACGGCGCATATCCGATATGCATGAAGAGCAGCCCGGCGAGCAATCCCACAGCCACCGCCAAATAAAAGAGCGCGTTGGACGGAATCGCCCACTTTTTGGTGAGGCCGGGCGATCCCACAAGCCAGGTGTCCGCAAAGAGAGGCACCAAAGCGAGCAGCCAGGGAAATGGCTGCGTGGTCTCCCAAACCATGAGGGGAATTTCCGCCAACTTTCCAAGAATCAGACCCGTGTCATGGAAGGTTTGCGCCCGAAAGGGAATCCAGCAAAGGAAAACAACCGCCTGGGTTAACAGAAGGCCAAAAATCCAAATTGCCGGACGACCGGCAAGTTCCTTGGATTTCGGGTTGGCATTCCAGGCATGGTTCACGCACAGGGCCACCCCATGAATCCCTCCCCAAAGCAAAAAATTCCAGTTGGCGCCATGCCAAAGGCCACCGAGAAACATGGTGATAAACAGGTTCCGGCAAACCATTCCTGCTGATCCCCTGCTGCCGCCAAGCGGAATATACAAATAGTCCCTCAGCCAGGTCGAAAGTGAGATGTGCCAGCGCCTCCAAAAATCCACCACGGAGGCGGCGCGGTAGGGATGGTTGAAATTGTCAGGCAGGAAATACCCGAACATGTTTGCCACGCCGATGGCCATGAGCGAATACCCCGCAAAATCAAAATAAATCTGACCATAAAATCCCAGCGTTCCACCAAAGATGGAAAGCGGGGCATGCGCCGCCGGGTTTTTGAAAATCTCATCAACGGGCCCTGCCAGATTGTCCGCAAAGACACTCTTATAAAGGAAGCCGATTGCGAATTTCCGCCATCCTTCCAAAAAGACTCCGGCATCAAACCGGCGTTTCTCCTGAAGTTGCGGGAGGAAGGTGGCCGCATGGATAATCGGTCCGGCCACCAGATGAGGGAAAAATCCCAAATAGACGCCCAGTTTGATGAAGCTTCGCTCGGGCTGCACCGTGCCCCGATAAACACTCACCAGATAGCTGATTCCCTGAAACACATAAAAGCTGATCCCGACAGGCAGGATAATATTTAAGGTGGTCCATGTGGCCGTCCCGCCAAACCCCTCAATAAGCGCTTTCACATTGGAGGCAAAAAACCCGGCGTATTTGAAATAGCCCAGCAACACAAGCAGCACGCCGCATCCCGCATAGAGCGCGTTGGTGGAGGCTTTGCCGGCAGGTCGTGAGATCAAAAGCGCCCCCGCATAACAGACCGCCACGACCAGGAGAAGCAGCCCCATGAATCTCCAGTCCCACCATCCGTAAAAAACGAAGTTGGCAGCAAAGAGCATCGGATGCCGCCACTTGTCACTGCGGAACGCCCAATAAAGAGGCAGCGCCACGGCCAGAAACACCAGAAAGGGAATGGTCGTGAAAATCATTTCAAGCAGCGCCGGACCACCCCAAGCCAGGAGGGATTCCACAGCGAGGCCGGGTTTTCCTTGATGGATTTGACCAGCAGCCTCAGCGCGGCACCGGCATTTGTTCCCGACAATGCAAAGGCCTCACCCAAATATTTTCCGGCCATGGCACGTCGCTTCTCCCGAATCAGCGCTTCCCGGTTCCCCCCGTCAATCAATCCATAAAACGGCTCAAAAATGATCTCCCGTTCCGCGTAAACCTTCTGCCAATCCAGAACGGTCTTTGAGTCAGGCTGACGGTGCTGAATGGCCAGAACTTCCGGGATGCGGTGGAATGGATAGGCCTCCGACATTCGCCACCAATATTCGTAGTCCATGGCATAGTGAAGGTCCTGCCGGAGCAACCCGGCAGCCTCACGGGCGCTCCGCCGGAAGAAGATGGCCGGCTGATGAAGCCGCGCGCGGCTGCTCCACCACCGGACGAGATCCAGCCGGTCTTCAAAATGTGCCTCTGCACGAAGGGGCGGTCGGCCGTCATAGGAAATCTGATCCACATCCCCGAAAATCACGTTCACGTCAGGATTGGAAAAGTGGCGTCTCAGCCGGCTGAATAAACCGGGTGGATAAACATCATCGCTGTTTAACCAGCATATGATCTCCCCTTGCGCAGCGAGGAAGCCTTTGTTGACGGCATCTGACTGGCCACGATCGGGCTCCGGCCGGAAATCAACCCGCAGAAATTTTTTAACGACTCCTGCGGTTTCATCATTTGAGCAATTGTCAAAAACAAGATGTTCGTAATCCTCATCGTCCTGATCCCTGACGGACTCCAGGCACTTGGAGATAAAACCGCCTTGATTAAAAGACGGAGTGACAACCGAAAAATATGGAGGCATCAATACACTGGTGATTATCCCCCAAGAACCTCCAGGGAGATTCCAGGTATCAAATCGAAATGCCGACGATTGCGGGTGATGAGCGGTTTTTCGAGGTGGAGAGCCACGGCGGCAATCCAGAGATCGTTTTGTCCGATGCTTTTGAAGGAACGGTGATGGGAAAGCTGGGCGCAGATTTTCCCATAAGTTGCAACAATCGGGGCGGTCTCGGTGATGGGCATGCCTAAATCCAAAAATTCCCTGACCTCTTTGGCATCGTGTTTTGCAAGCATGGCCCCATGCCAGAATTCCCCAAGCACGACCCAGGAGATTCCCAGAGATTTCGTAGGATGGGTTGCCGCATATTTTTTGGCCCAGGACTGACCACGCCAAAGACCAACCATATAAGTCGTGTCCGCAATCAGGTCCATGGATCAGTTTTTACAGAAGATCGATTCTCCACGGCCTGCTCCATGATGTCATTTCCTGAGCGACGGGCTGTGCCACGGGTTTCGACAAACGCCAGGAGCGAGCCCAGCGAACCCGGCTCTGGAATCACCCGCTTGACCACGGATGAAAACGATTCGGACGTGCCTTTTTTCCAAGCCTTCAAGCGATTATATGCGACATCATCCAAAGTGATTGTTTTCATGCACTCATGTAAACACGAATACACGATGCTGTCAAAATCCTATCAGCCCACCTGGTCATTCAGCACACGCGGCTCAATTGTGATCCAATCCGGCGGGGCGTGAGGCACCACCCGTGAGAGAAATTCCGACTTCCAATGTTTGACTCCGAGGCTTGTTGCCACGTTGCGCAGGGGCTTCAGGATGGAAAATTCTTTTCTCCAGAGCGCTTCATCCAGGGCCTGCTGGATAATCCGGGCCTCAGAAGGCATCCAGGAAAAATCGATGCCACGTTCCTGGCACCATCCCCGTAGATCCCGCTGCGCCCGTTGACCTCGGAAAATGCGTTTAGCGTGTTGGCTGCCGTGGGATCCGGCAGCCCAGCGTTTATCGAGGACCACAGAGTCGGCAAAGGCGATGCTGGCCAGCAACCCGCACTTGACCCAGTAATCGCGGTCCTCAAGCGGTTCATAACCTGACACAAATCCTCCAACTTTCTGATGGAGGTCAGCACTCACCATCGCCGAACCTGGCGTGATGACCGCGCTGCGCCAAAAGTTTCTCTCAGCAGGAAGGGGCGGTGCTCCTGCACAAAAGCCAAAGCCATTGAGCTTCGCCAAGCTTGGTGGGGCCAGCCGTTCGATCACCATGCCATAAGCCGCACCCGCTCCATCCATCGCACGGGCCAGTGTCTCCAAGGCATGGGGCAAAAGAACATCATCGGCATCCAGAAAAACCAGAAACTCTCCCGAGGCCATGCTCGCTCCCGTGTTTCTTGCCCTCGAAACGCCCCCGTTACTCACCCGCCTCCATCGGATCCGGTCTCTGAATTCTTCAAGGACACGCGGGGTCCCATCTGAACTTCCATCATCAATCACAACCACCTCCGCAGGCGGCAAGTTTTGGGAAAAGCAGGAGCCGATGGTGGAAGCGAGCGATTTTTCCGCGTTGAAAGCGGGGATAATAACGGAGACAGATTTCACAGGGGTCAAACCGACATCACTTCGCGACATTGACAGAATGGGATCGCGGCATTGGTATGATTGCGCGTTTTCTAATCATTTCATGAAAGACCTTATTCCACTTCCCATCCGCCGGGCGATCGGCGGTAAGATCTATCAGTGGAAAGCTGAGCGCTCCAAAGCGCGCTTGCTGGATTCTCTGGCCGGCAGCGCCGTGCAATGCAATGTCTGCGACTGGGAAGGGGCGGCGTTCACCGATGACTGTTGGCACCCGGGAACGATCTGTCCGAATTGCGGGAGTCAGGTCCGTCATCGTCTTTTGGTAGCCGCTTTCGACGGGCATTCCGACATCATCGGGTTGGACGAACAGACCCTCTTTCATGGAAAATCCCTGCTTCATTTTGCTCCTGAGCGTCAGTTGCGCGATCGACTCCGCAGGGCGACGCTTCAGCACCTGACCGCAGACTTTGACCGCGGCGACTGTGATCTCCGTCTCGACATCAGCCGCATGCCGGAGGTGAGGGACGCCTCCTTTGATGTGGTGATGGCCTGTGATGTTTTGGAGCACGTTCCTGATGACCGTGCCGCTTTCCGCGAGATCCACCGGGTCCTCAGGGCGGGGGGAATGACCATCTTATCGGTTCCCCAAAAGGACCCTCCGTCATCGACCGATGAGGATCTCTCGGTCACGGATGAAGCGGAGCGGGAAAAGCGGTTCGGCCAAAGGGACCATGTTCGCATGTATGGAGATGATTTTTTGCAACGTCTCGAAGAGGCCGGATTTCAGGTTCAGATTCTCACCTCGGAATCGGTGCCAAACGAATTGATCGCCCGTCATGTCCTGAATCCTCCCACCCTAAGCAATCATCCCCTTGTCACCAACTACCGCAGAATTTATTTCGCACGGAGGTAGACTTCGGAGATGCCGGCTTTTCAGCACACGGAAAATTTCAGCGAACCAGGTCAGCATCCATTCCCTGTGTGTGAGCGGTCGTTTCATACGCAAGGATAAGCGCTCCCTGTCAATCGCCTGCTGCCATGTCTGCAAATCCAACTTTTCCATAGAGCGGGAGTGCAGTTGCTCCAAGTGTTCCTCCAATAAACGGGGACTAATGGCTCTTAGATCTTCAACAAAAACGATCGGCAGATCGTGAAAGGCCCGCATGGCCGGTGATGTTCTAACCACAGGAATTGCCCCACAATAAAGGGCCTCCCACATCCGATGGGTGTCTTCTCCATTTCCCGGTGGGCACAAGACAAATCGATGCGTCCGGAGCTGATCCAGATACCCGGCCTTTCCATGAATGGCCGAGTGATTTTCCTTGGTAATCCAGAACTGCTCCGGCTTGCGGACCCAATCCCACAGCGGCTCCCTCACAATGGGGTTGCTGGAAATCCCGAAGTTGGCGTAGAGCAATTGGTTTCTTTTCGGCTGGCTCTGACAGGCCTTCGAAATTTCATTCCAATGAAGAGTGAGTTTCCCATTCGCGTTTCCCAAACCCAGGGGGATCGGATGAGCCCTCGGATGATCAACAAACATGTTTGTTCCGAACCACGTAACCACATGGGAAGGCTTTTGATCCCACAGATCCCTTGTCACTGGCTTGTCTCCCTCCCCTGTCACCAACACAACACGCGCCCGGGTGCGGCGCAGGGCGCGAAAAAACCGCCAAACCTCGTCAATTTTACAGAAAGCCACATCACCATGTTGGAGCTTTCGATTTTCGAAGGGATGGGCGTCATGCCAGAATTGATGATCACAAATCCGGCGGAAGGCATCGCTGTTGATGGGAGTTAAAGTATCCGCTTTTTGCAAAATCACAGTGGGTGGGAGCGGCAAGGAAATTTTTTGAAAAGCGTGATTTACCGCATACTCTGCGTTGGTTTTTACCGCGCGGCCGGGAGTCTCTCTCCGGCGCCTGTGCCCACAGCCTCTGCACGATCCCCAGCCGCGATAAATCCGGGGACTGAGTTGGCAAGTGCCGCTGATATTTCTCTCGCAACCAGCAGGCACCCCTCTTTGTTGAGATGCACACTGTCGTAGAGGAAGTCTTTGGCGGGCCTCACTTTTTTATCAAGATCAATCAGCAAACAGCCCTCCTCGATGGCAGTTTTTCGAATTATCTCATTAAACTCAGAGTATCGACGGCAAAAATCATCGTAGTCCTTGTTGCTCTGCAAATAAGATCTTCTGGCAAAATCGTCATCGGTTGAAAACCGGTTGAACTGAGTCATGAGGACGGGCGTGATGTTCCAACTCCGGCAGACATGGATAAACGAGAGCAATGAAGATCGGAAATCAGCAGCAATATCCGATTGGTCCGCAAGTTTAGAACCCCTTGACATCTGCCACTCATCGTCGGAAGGCTTTGCCGGGCGGTCAGGATCAATAAGCCGGGAAATATTGGGAAATGCGAGAATCGCATGTTCCGCGAGGTTTTTAAAAGCCAGGTAGGCCGTCGCACGAAGCCACCTTTGAATCCTTTGGGTTCCGGGATCCGGTCGCATGGTCGCGGCCTGAAGAATTTGTCGGCTGGGAGGCGCATCCCAGTAGGATCCACTTCTGGTCAGCGTCACCAAGTCATTGATGTTCTCCATGAGCACCGCGACACGTGGCCTCTCCGGTATGCCTTTTGTCATGAGGCTGATCAACATGTGAAAGGTATGACTCCCCGAAACGCCGGCATTCAGAGTCCTGGCATGCTCTCCATTTTCTTTGACAAGCAATTTCTGCACCGCCGCCGGAAAGCGGACATCAGGGTCAGCATAGAGGCATTCTGTGGTGCTTCCGCCAAAAAATATGATGTCAGCCGGCTTCTCTTGATCACTTTGAAAGCCTTCTGATCCAACCACAAAACCATTGCTGTCGGTCTGCAGCACTCTGGGCACAGGATCCAACTGATCAGAGGCGGCAACAGAGGCCGCAGAAGCCTGCACAATGGTGTCCAAGTCCGGCTGAATCTCGCGCAGAACAATGGAACGTCCCGATCCATCGGAGAAGGCATAGGGCGACGGGGGTGAAGCCGGGGGGGGACCGATCAACAAATCAAGAATCTTAAAACTAACGATCGTGGTGACGAGAAGGACCAGTATTTTAACGGTCAGGTTTGACTTAGCAGCCATATAAGAACAATCGGGACTGATTTGCTAACAAAGAATAATAGAAAGGCCGTAGGGAGGAACCATCCCGGATGCTTTTAAAACTGCCTTTCGAAGCGGTTACCGGTCTGGATTTTTTCAACTGGCCTCCAAAGTGAGGCGTCTTTGGGAGGTTCGGCCAGGTGAAGCCGGTCTCTTCCAAGCAGTTTTGCAATGATCGCGATGGGAGTCACAACCCCGTAATAGGCCAGGGTGAGAGTTGTCACACCAATCACCGTTGCCACAGTAAAAACAAAACCCATCCATGCGTAATAAAATGGCTTGGCCAGAAGCGTCCCCGTGATGCCTGTCAGAAAGCAAACCGCACCAAAAACCCAAAGAAATTTTGCAAACCCGGGGTGCCCGAGAAGCCAATACATTATTGCCCCCACAACAATTGTCGCAGGCAGCATGATTAGTCCCCACTGGCGGAGATCCCGCGGGGAGGGCTTCCAATTAATTTTGACAATGGTCATTCGGGCAAACGCTCGCTGCGGGTTCCTAGAACAAAGTGTAAATGAACGGCGCCGCTTTTGTGGAACCCAGAATGATAAGCACTCCGGCAAGGAGAATCACAAGGATGATCGGAGCCAAAATCCATGCTTTGTTGGCAACAATAAAGTCCCAAAGCTCTATAAGAAATGACCGGCGTTTCATGATTATGTAAGAATTGACAAGGCGATATGATCTATTAACTGAACGTGAGAGCCGTCAGTCAAGCTTGAATGACCGTTTGTATTCCTCTGCACCCGGCAAGGGTTTCTGATCGGTTTTTACCATCAGTGCGTTGCCGACAACAAGAGCGTCCATGTCCGTGAGCATGAAACACCTGTACGCCTCGGCCGGGGTATTCACAATTGGTTCCCCGCGGATGTTGAACGACGTGTTCACGACGCAGGGGCAACCCGTTAGCCGGTCAAAGGCCGCGATGATCTGGTGAAACCTTGGAGACCGATCAGGGTGAACCGTTTGCACACGGGCGGAGAAGTCAACATGCGTAACAGCAGGCAACTTGGATCTCACCACTTTCAGTTTGTCTGTCCCAAAGAGAGCTTCTTCCGCATCCCCGGTTTTAACCCGCAAAGACGTCGCGACGGGTGCCACGAGCAGCATATAGGGACTCTCTTGGGTGAGGTCGAACAACTCATGCTGTCTGCCCTCCAACACGGCCGGGGCAAAAGGCCGGAATGATTCCCGGAATTTGATGGCAACATTCATTTTGGTTTGCATTTCGGGATTGCGGGGGTCACCAAGAATGCTCCGGTGCCCCAAAGCGCGTGGTCCAAATTCCATGGCCCCGTCAAAGTGGCCAATCACCATACCCGAAGCCATCAACTGGGCGATGCGCTCCGCCAACGTGGTTTCTTCTGAGATAACCTCAAAATGCGCACCAGCATGTTTAAGGGCCAGAGAAATTTCGTCGCCCGAGAATTTTGGTCCATAATAGGAGCCGTCCTGCTCTCCTGTGACACGCCGCACATTTTTCATCTCGTGAAACCATGCCTGCAGGGCCGCGCCCAGAGCACCGCCGGCATCCCCGGCTGCGGGCTGGATCCAAAGATTTTTGAATGGCCCTTCTCTCAGAAGGCGACCATTGGCCACGCAGTTGAGGGCCACCCCACCTGCGAGACATAAATTCTCCTCACCGGATTTTTTGTGTATGCTATGTGCTAACCGAAGCACAATGTCCTCTGTGACAGCTTGTATGCTCGCCGCAATGTCCATCTCCTTTTGAGTAACCGGAGCTTCCGGTTTGCGGGGCGGACCTCCGAAAAGACGGTGGAATCGCGGACCCGTCATGGTTAATGCATGACAGTATCTAAAATACGACTGATCCAACCAGAAAGAGCCGTCATCAAAAACCCTGATGATGTTATCTAGAATGAGCTCTTTGTAAACCGGTTGTCCATAGGGTGCCAAGCCCATGAGCTTGTATTCGCCGGAATTGACGCGGAAGCCCGTGTAATATGTGAACGCGCTGTAGAGAAGACCGAGGGAGTGGGGAAATTCAACCTGCTCTCGAATTTCGATTTGGTTTCCATTCCCGAGGCCCCAACTGGTGGTTGCCCATTCTCCCACGCCATCCATGGTGAGAATTGCGGCACGTTCAAAGGGACTTGGAAAAAACGCACTGGCCGCGTGCGATTCATGGTGGGTGGTGAAATAAATCGGCCCGTTGTAAAGGTTGTCCAAACCTTTGTCGATTTCCGATGGGATATGAAGCTTTTGTGTCAGCCAGAGCGGAATAGCGTGCAGAAACGAAGAAAGACCTCTGGGTGCAAAAGCAAGGTAGCTTTCAAGCAGGCGCTCAAATTTTAGCAAAGGTTTTTCATAGAAAACCACAGCATCGAGCTGTTCTGCGGAAATGCCTGCCTGCTCCAAACACCAGTGAGTGGCCAGCTTTGGGAAACGATGGTCGTGTTTGATTCGAGAGAAGCGCTCTTCCTGGGCTGCGGCAATAACGACTCCATCCTGGATTAACGCTGCGGCGCTGTCATGAAAAAATGCTGATATGCCAAGGATATACATGAGACCAATGCTTGCTGTTATTGCGTTGTAAAATGAGATGCCACCCGCAGAAGGCAGATTTTGATATGTGATTTACGCGCTTATGATCATCTTTTAACAGATAAAAGGCCCGACTCATCTTTTCTGATGCGGGTCAAGATATCCCCGGCATGCCATAGACCGAGGGCCTTGTCGCGGAATCGACCATCTGCTTCTGCGCATTTTTCGTCCACGATAAGCACTGGTTCCGGGAGGTTGAAAGGGGGTTTCCGCAGATTGAGCGGCCGCCATTTTCCTGCCGCGATGTCGGAGTTGACTTCGTGCGAAACGAAGGTTGTGGTGAGCACAAACCGTGCACCGCTCTCCGCAAAGTTCTCCAGTGCCTTCAAACAATCGGGCAGCGGAAGATGGACAAGGCAATCCCTGCAGAGGATAAGGTCAGCTTTTGGGAGTCGGTCGTGAATGAGATCCGTGTGGATAAATGTGCGGCCAGGCCCTGCGTAACGGCGCAGGTTTGATTCAATAATCGTGCGGACAATGTCTCCCCCCGTGTAAGTGGCATCGGCAAGGTCAGTCTCTCGCATCCAATGAAAATCCCCGCATGGGACGTCCAAAATCGAGGTGATCCGGTTGGTGTGGATGATGCCTGGTAGGGCAGCCCTCACCTCGGCTGTTTCGACAAGAGACGACCCTCCGCCGGAAACTGATTCCCGCCCGCCCCAATAGCCCGACTCGAAGATCCTCGTGAAATCGCGTTCGTATTTCCTTTCAAGAAGCCCGGCTCTGACAAGCACGGATCTCAACCTCCGAATCAATGGAGATAAGGCACGGGAGGTGACCAGTTGCGATAGGGGGTTCTTCATCCTATCATTTCTGATTCAAAATTGGAGTCCCACTTTTCCCCTGCATGCAGGCGTGAAAAAAGCTCAATGACACGCTGGCGGGATTCCTCCGCCGTGCGCATCCAGAAGCTGGAGGCATCGATGCGGTGGTGGTAAGTTCCGCTTGGTAGCACATTCAGGCGACCACCTTTACTGATCCACAGATAATTTGCCACAAAAACGTCCGCCACGTCGGAGCGCAGGTTGCGCAGGCACCCCATGGTCTTCAAGTAAGCATCCCGAAAGACGAAATAATTCCCGTCATTGATGATGAAAATCCTTCGAAGTTCTCCACTGCGGGTCAGATCAACGCAGATTTCAAAATCGAGCATCCGTCCACGAAACGCTGAAAATGAAAAATAGGGAAAGGCAAAGGGACTGCAATAAATCACTGTGGGATCACGGTGGGGAATGCGGGAAAATGCAGACAGGAAAGAGGGGAAGGCTGTGTTGTCTGAGTCCAGAACAAGAACCCATTCGCGACTTGCTGCCGCCACTGCGTCGATTTTTGTTGCCTGTGCCCCGCAGTTGGGTTCCCGCCGCAGGATGCGCACCCTTTTGCCCACTCCAAGTGATGCCACAAACTTCTCAAGGGCACGGAATTCGTCCGGCCGTGAAGCATCATCCATAAACACCACCTCTGCCACAAAGTCGCTGGAAAGGAGATGACAGAGTGGTAGGTGGGCGGACGTTCCGCGGTTGTGATGGGCGATTGCCACCGAAATTGCGTCCGGGCGGATCGCAAGCTGAGTGCTGGCTCGCGCTTGGGCAAGCACCCTCTCAGGACTACAAAACATGCGGTCATGTAGACGTGAGACAGCAGGAGCCCACCGCTTCGGTATTTTCGTGATCATCGCTCAGATATTTTCTGCAAGGAATGATGAATCGGAGCAAAAATAATGGATTTCAAGATTATCAATTGGCGGGACCATTAATTCGTGTGCGAGCGGCTTGCAGGGAAAACGTCTGCTAAGTTTCTCCCTGGCAGAGTTTGGAGGGGGAGGAAAAAGCCTGTTCGCCGAACGATTAGCATCCGAGCTTCAGTTTTGACAGGCAGGGAGAAAGCTTCCTCAGGAGGCTTGCGGCAAGGGGTTCGTGCAAGGAAATTTCCTCCAGTTGTTCGGGTGTTGAAGAATTGTTACTATTATCGCACTTTGGACGTTGGCGGGACATCAGGCGCTGCCATAAAAAATCCGGCATCCAACTCATATTGCAGGTGACCAGGCGGACAAAGGAACCGTCGGTTTGTCGTGCAAAAATCCGGCCACCACTGTCTGCCCACAGGCGTTTTACGCTCGTTCGACCAAGAACCTGGAGGGGAGCGGGCTCAAAACCCTCGACGAAGGCAAGGGCATCATCGAAGATCTCATGTTCCATGGGTTTCTGTGCATGGAATGTGTGAACACCTTCCCTCCCTACGAATTCGGAGAAGGCATCCATCTCGTTGAAGGCTAGCCCGGCGTGGAGCTTTAGTCGTTCACGCTGAGATTCAAGAAAAGCTTCGTCTTGGAAGAGGCCGACCGTGAAGATGTTATAACTGTGGACAAGTTCCGAGGAACCAACCCAACCGTTCAAGCAGGCCCCTTTGCACTGGCATGTTGCTTGGAAAGAGGCAAAGCGTTCTGCCCGAGTTGCGAGATTGGCAAGAATGAGTGTATCGCTGTCAAATGTCCAGAAGGCCTCGATTTTCTCACGCCTCAAAAACTCCCCGATAAGAAACCAGCGGCGGAACACAAAGCGGAGCCAGGTTTCGACACCTCCGAGTTTTGTGAATCTGTGACGCTCGCCCTGGATAACGCGAAATGAAGCATCGAACAACGTGACCCATTCTCCGCCTTCGAAGTCCGCAAATGGGAAAAACTCGGCCAGGCCCTTCGCACTGCACCGATTGCTCTCGTCCCCGAGGAGGATAATACGCGAGTCCGGGTTTTCACGACGGGCGGAATCAAGAGTCCAACGCAGATACCGCGCAGGACCGTAGTGGATGAAAAGAATGGGAGGGAGCTTGGCCACACTATTAATCCCATTCCGAGAGATTCAAGTGGCATTTGCCAAGCTCTTCGCTAACAAAGGCCATATCGTCGGGAGTGAAATGATTCACCCAATCCCCGGCAATGCCCTTTCTTGGCAAGATGGCCCCCCCCTCGCCTAGACGATAGGGTCGCATACCGAGTTTGGGCAGGGCCTTAACATGGCGTGCCACCCTGATTAGCGGCCATCGAAAGCTGCGCAAGATCTCCTCATAGTGGATAACCAGAACACCCGGAGCATCAAGCCACCCCCTGGCGTGTCTTGCCCAGCGCATGACCACATTTGTGCTGTTTTCGTTAAGGGAAAACCCGTTGACCAGAAAGGGGTGGAGCGGCCTCCTTAGAAATTCCGAGAATGATGCGCAGCGCAGCTCCTCCAAACCTGGATTGTTGGTATGAAACTCTTCGCGGTTGAGGTAATGAAAGAATGAAACAAGGGTATCGCGGGGGTCTCGCAAAACATACACTGCCGGGAATCCAGGCAGGAAGCGCTGCCAGATTTCTGCTGAGCAGTGGGACTTGATAAGACCACCTTTCCAAGCCGACACTCCATTTTTCCCATCAAAACGGCTCCAGTAATGCTCTTGCGATTGGCCTGCGGCGGTTTCTGCCCTCCATTCCGGCAGATCAACGAATTGCTGCTTGATATAGAGGTTGCGATAACAAAGGTTCAGAACCAAATGAGTTCCCGATCGTTCGTGAGAGACGATGTAAAACGGCTCTCTCCGACACATCATATTGAAGATTGGATCTGACAGGCTCATCGCATGATTGGTTGGCTCGGTTTTGCTTCAGCATTCGCCAGTGGAGGAGAGCTTTCAGTCAAGTTCCCGTGCGATTGATGCCGCAAACGTCGCGTAGTTGGTTTTGAACAACCCGCGTGTATGGGAGGCTCTTGCATGCTCCCAGGCCCCTCTGGCCCGCCGCTCAACATCTGCTGGCTCCATTCCTGCAAGCTCTCGGCACGCCATTTGAACGCCTCCGACCGATGCCTGCGGCACAAGCAAACCAAAGTCATTAAGGTCGATCGATGCTTCGGGCGTACAGATGGGCAGCATGCCGGCGTGCATACAATGGATCACAGACCCTGCCCCCCCCTCGGCACTTGAAGGATAGATCACAGCGGCATGGGTCCGCGCTATATCCAGAAAATCGGGTGTACCCATGTCAAGCCATCCATGGAAATGAATGTTCGCCGTTCCCCGCAGGTGTTTGTCGTATAGCCTGAAAAAGTCGGGCTCCTTCTCCGGCCTTCCGCAAACAGTAAGCTCAAGCTCAGGCATTCCGGCAAAGGCTTCCAGTGCAAGGTCAAGCCCCTTGTGGATCATCCCGTAGCTTCCAACCCAAAGGAAGCGTCGGCGGGCAGACTCGAAATTCCTCCCATCCGGCCAGGGCAATTCGTAAGCTGAGGATATAGGAACCCTCGTGACCGGTCTCCCGCCAAACAGGAAGGTCCCGCGAGTGAAATCGTTCCCAAGGACAACGACATGGTCGGCCACCTCAACGCCCCGCGATGGCAGGACCTGCCTGCGCGGCATGAGTGCGATTCCCCTGCGGTCGCGCACAGCCACAAGGCGCGCAAGCTCAGCTTGGTTCCACATAAGCCAGTGTGGACCGGTGGCATGAAGGATTTTCCGGCACGAATCGGGCAAATCACCGGCCCAGCGCTCCAAGTTCCTGTGAATATCAACCGCTATCCGGCAATCAGCAGGAGGCCGGTAGGTGGTGTTATCGTGAGAGATGATTTCAACACGGAATCCCAGATCTCTCCAGACATCGGACATGGCAACAACCTCAAACGCGTTAGTGTGCCCGCGCGCCTTCGGGACTTCCCATCCCTCTTGGAACGGCCAGGAAATATAGGAAATGACAGCACTTCCCCGGTTCCGCCCGCGGGATTGTAACACAACCGGAACATTTTTTGGGGGGAATACCTGATTAAGAATATTTCGGATCATGGGTAAAGCGTTGATTCGTATTTTTTAAGCCTATGAAGGGTCATTTTGGATTTCCTTGATTGAATAACTCCAAGTGATACCAGACCGCTTTAAAACTGCGGGTGACCCTACATAGACCGCATTTGCCTCGGGGAGAGCCCCGGTGACTATGGATCTGGCACCAATAACTGATCCGGTGGGAATTGAGGCTCCTTTCAAAATGAGCGCGTCTTTTGCAATCCAGACACGGCTGTCTGCTTTAATCGAAGCGCCATTGTTCAACCTCTTCCCTGAATCGGAATTATAAATCCCGTGACCATCTCCTGTTCGAAATTCAACCCCGGAAGCTATCAGGCATTTCTCACCGACACTGATATCTGTGTTGGATTCGGCGATGATAAGGCTTGCATTCATAATATGCGTGCCTCTTCCGATTCGAATCCGCCCATGACAGGCCCAGACTTCCAGACGGCAAGCCTCCAGAATGGAACCCTCCTCAACTTCAATGAGATTCCCTGAACCTCTGATCACAATATCAAGAGCGCCTGCTTTAACCCCGTTATCAAATCGAATCGTGTTGTCATTGCCGCAAAGATAAAAGCTTGTGCGCGAGGGGCAGAGACTGCGCATCTGTATCACATTTCGTTTGCCGTGTGTTCCTCTGCGAATATTGATGAACGCAGCGGCTCTTTGTATCAACCTCTTCATTGCAGGGTTTTACGGCTGAGGATGCGGCTTTGAAAGTGTGGGCTAAAAAATAATGCCCCCGGGCAACACAATGTTGTCGGGAAGTATGCTCCCGCGTAAGAATTGCTGTTCACCAGTAACATCCCTCTTCGATTTTGTCACCGGAAGGGATGCGCTCCGCGGCATTTGGCCGGATCCAGTGGGGGTTGAAGAACCGGGAGATATGGGGCATCGACTCCCAACGTTTCCCAATAATTCCAAAAAGAATCTGAAGGCCGCCTCCGATCTGAATACCCGCGGCCCCCAGCTTCTTTGCATGTGCGCAGAGCGCCAGGCCGTAGGATCCAGCCCCCACGAGACACACATCAAACGGTTCGAGTTCCATCTGGGATTTCATCCAGTCAAGGGCTTCGAACCAGGAGGCAAACCCTGTCGGCGTTCCAGCCAGGGATTGAACGGCTTGGACAACGCGCAGTTCAAATTCCGGAAGAATCGCGGGATCGCGGAAAAGCAGCTCTCTTTTCTTATACTGACTGATGATCGAATCCTTGAAGGGGTGAATCACCAGAACCTTCTTCCCCTGCAACCCGGCCGCCCATGGCGAGTCACATAGATAAGGTTCGAGGGCCTTGGCTTCAAACAGGTTCGCATGCGGACAATGACGGCGGATCAGAAGCGATTCACCTGGAACCCATCCCCAGTAGGCGAGAGCATCTGCCGCTTCAAGTTGCAACTTGTAATAGGAAACGAACCGTTCGACGTTTGCCTCATCCGTGGGAAAAAACCCCACATTCGTTTCCAGAATCTGACGGACATTCGGGTCCCAATCCCGACGGAGATCATAAAATGCCGCTTTCAGCCGATCAGGAAGTGAACTGGACCGGTGAATATCCATCTCGAGGCGGTTCAAACACGCGTTTGATTCCGGTGTGCCGAGCCTTCCAAAAAGGAAGGGTCGGCCGGAGGCCAAGGAATCCCGCAGGAACTCATTGCCACTTGCAGCGGAACCATGGGCCAACTTTTTTCCTTTCACAAAGTGTGCGTCCCGCGTGAGACCGCAGACTTTAAAAAGGGCCCTGCCAGCTCTCGCCATGAGAGGGTTGATTGGCTCGTATTCGCTGGTTTTCATTGGTGAGACGGGGATTTGGTTCGAAACGGGGGCGTTTAAAAGGAGGGAAAGCCTACGGCTTCACCGCATCACCCGACAGATTTTTTGTATAGCATTGCGAACACCCCAGACATGCCCCACCCCCCGGAGCAGATATGGAGGTGCGGGTATGGTCTCAAGCCCGTTTCTTTTCGCCCACGAATTGTAGGCGCGGAAGTTGTTCTGATAATTTGGGTTGGCATCATCGGCGGCGGACCCGCTGCGCTCGTGCGTTTCATGATCAATGTAACCGGTCAGGTTTGTGTAGGCCCCGACTTTCTCCATGGCACGACTGATCCACCAATCAACGTAGGAGGCTCCGATGTAAAGTTTGGGAATGTCTTTTGACAAATAGTTATCCCACCACTGGAGTGGAATATAATACATGTCAACACCCCCGGAAGCATCTCCCGATGGAACTTCGCGCCGATGGAAACCATACACGCTGTCAGGGTCTGGAACATCAAAAGGATCGCGTATTATCACCACGTCGGTGTTGCACCAGACAAAGCCCCTGCCGGTGGCATTCTTACGTGCTAGTGCAAGCACATCCCCGATTGGAACAAGCTTTTCTCCAGCAGGAAATGGAATGGGTTCCAACCCGAATTCCAAAATACTCCTCTCCAGCTTTCTCTGGGCATTTTCAAGACGCTTGGATGAGACTGAAAATGATAGATATCCAATTGCTTTGTTCATAGGATACTCGCACAGGCTTGCTCTGCCCATGGATAGAATTCTTAAGTTCTAAAAAGGATGTCCCGTAATTTAAAACGAGGTGGTGATGTATACCGGGTGATCCAGAGAACCAGACCAGGAAGCCCGATCCCAATACTCAGCTTGCAGCACAAACCAGTCGCTTTAAGCCAGGAGGACAATGAATTGTTAAAAACCTGCCACCATATCGCGTCAAGCTGTTGATGAAGCATATCCTGAAGAACGGGATATCTGCTCCTCAGCACGCGGTTCCTATAAAGGGCAACCAGGCGCTTCGCCATGGTGACATTCATTTCAGCCAGCGAAAGTGTTGACCATATCCCCTCAGAATGCTGACGATAGGCGCTGCCTTCGAAATCCTGATACCCCAAAGGACCATATTCAGTGAGCATTATGTCCAGGCAATAATCAGATCCCGCTTCTCGGAAGTAGTTGGGTGTCCTGCTCGGATAAGCTATGGACCTGAACATAAGCGCTGATGTTGGATATGCGGACTTAAGATTTATCAAGCATTCCAGCTGATTATATTCTTGTTGATAGACACAATAATCCCAAATGAATGAGATCGTTTTTCCTGACTTATCCACTGCAACACCCTTGTGAAATACGCCTGCAAAGTGCTTGTGATTGATTAGATAGTCAACCTGCTTTTGAATTTTATCCTCATCAGTCCAATAGTCGTCTCCCTCACAGAGGGCTACGAATTCGCCTCTTACTGCTTTAAAAACAGGAGAGTTGATATCACCACCAGTGGAATATTGATTTGTTTTTTGATATATATTTCTGAACACATTCGGCATCTGCTGTTCATATCTTTTAAGCACTTCAATCGTTCCGTCAGTGGATGCATCGTCATGAATAATAATTTCCACAGGAAAACTGGTTTTCTGTTTGAGTGCAGCTTGTATAAATTCAGCGATGAACTTTTTATGATTATATGTCCAACAACACAAACTAACCACGGGCACCGTTCCTTCCGGCCACACTTGCTTACCTATTGGAGTTTTCTCAACGGTTCTCAATATTTTATCCTGCTAAAGAGGGAGTTTACTCATGTCGTGAGCATGTAACGACGACAATCATTCCTGTATCTCAAGATAAACATCTCACTCATTATTTTGAAGACAATTACGAACAATACCGCAAACATACTGAACCGTGGATTCGCTTACGGCCTGGCCGGTAGGAAGCACAATGACTCGTGCGCCAATTCGCTCGGTTTCAGGAAGTGTCAACCCGGCATTTGGTTGAAGCGAACGATACGGCTCCATTCTATGACAGCCTGGCCAGAAATATTTTCTGGCGATGATATTTTTTGCATGAAGTGAATCCACGATTTGATCGCGATCCGCCCCGCTGATCGTGGGATCCACCTCGATGACCACATACTGGAAGTTATTTTGTTCCAGAGGGTCATATTCTATCACCGAAATGCCTGGCAAGCCGGACAGGCCAGCTTTATAGGCCTCGTAATTGCGACGGTTCACATCAATGATTTCGTCTACCGCATCAAGGTTTGTCAGACCCATGGCTGCGGATATCTCATTCATTTTTCCATTGATTCCAAGATATTCAACCTGATCGTAACCTGTGAACCCGAAGTTCGTCATTAGGCGGATCCGTTGAGCAAGGTCGTCGTCGTTGGTTGCCACCGCTCCACCCTCCAGACAGTTTATAAACTTTGTTGCGTGGAAACTGAAAACCTCGCACTCACCATTGCCTCCGATTTTTTTTCCTTTGCGGGTACATCCAAAGGCATGTGAAGCGTCATACATCACTCTCAGCCCATGCTTTTCTGCAATTTTTTCTATCATCTCAGTCTCACACCCTCTTCCCCAGACATGAACACCAACAATCCCGGTTGTTCGTGGCGTGATGAGGTTCTCAATGCGTGCCGGGTCAACATTGTGGGTCACTGGATCAATGTCGGCAAAGACCGGCGTGATACCCTGCCACTTCAAGGCATGCGCGGTTGCAATGAAGGTGTAGGAGGGAATAATCACCTCACCCTCGAATTTTAATGCCCGGGCGGCTATTTCGAGGGCTGCCGTTGCGTTGCATATTGATACAACATGCTTTACTCCGAGATAGTCGGTCAAACACGCTTCAAACTCCTGAACATAAAGTCCACGATTTGACAGCCAGCGTCGTTCAAGTATGTCGGTCACTCGGGACAAAAATTCGTCTCGATTGCCAAGATTCGGTCTTCCGACGTGAAGAGGATTGATAGGTGGAGACTCCACGAGTTTAAAAAGTGTTAAGCAGTCCTCCTGGCAACACCAAAGAACCCGGAGACTCTCAGGCCGTAATAGTTGTCGTTTTGGTGCCCGCATCCAACAACACAGAACTCGGGAGCCAAAAGATTTGCAAAGTCAGCCTGGGAACGGGCAACAACAAATCTAACGCCGTTTCTTAAGGCGAAGGGATCATTCTTGATGAGCATGGTATTGTCAGGTTGAAGAAATGATCCTTGCAGGACTGAATTATACTCATCGGGAAAATTTGCTACGAGATATCCACCAGGTTTGAGGCACCGGGCAATTTCACGACGAACAGTATGCCAGGAACGTGAACCCTCCAGGTAGTAGCAACTAGCACAGCAAAGAATGTAATCAAACAAATGCGTTTGATAGGGAAGTTTTGAATTTGACCCGACGTCAAACTGCACTTGCCATGATTTTTTTTCAGCCATCTCTCTTAACAGTCCAACGGTTACTTCGGATGTTTCGGTGGCATAAACATCAAAACCCAGATCAACCAAGAGGGAAATATTTCTCCCATCTCCACATCCTAAATCCAATATTTTCGCCCCGACAAAAAGGGACTTATCAAGATTGATTTCCGGGTATTTACCGCCCCCCAGTGTTCTTATAACCCATTCTGTGGGATAAGGGCCGATTGATATGCCTTTTTTGTAAACATTTTCCCATACAGTGGTTTGAGATTCAGTTTTCATGGCACATAATCTTTTGAATTCATGATATACACATTGCGCGCACAGCTTATTTCTCCAGAACGGCGACACCGAACCCCTGTTTGCCAAAATTGTTTCCGCAATAGAACATAAACATCTGGCCGTTGATCTGGCACACATTAGGATAGCAAATCATCTCACTGTCCCAGCCAGATGGCGACATATCAAGGCCGCCATATTCATCATTTCTGTGCCATGATATCAGGTCGTGGGAACATGCGTATCCTAACCTGTATCCACGTTCCCTGTTTCGAAAATTGACGCTGTGCCGATAACTGTAAACCATATGCCATATGTTATTATAATAGAACACTGATGGTGAGGCCTGGGCCTCATCTGAAATGCGTTCAGCAATAATACAATTACTTTCGCGATGCCACTCAAGTCCATCCAATGATGTGGCATGCATGATTTGATAAACTGATTCTGCTTTGCACCCTGTATCAATCCACTTAATTCCTGAGGTATACCACAGATGGTAGGTGTCATTGATGTATAAAACAGATGAGCATCCGGCCTGCAAATATGGCTCCTTGGAAGTAGCTCCGATGATCGGACCTTTCACGACCCGCGAAAACACAGCGCCGTCCCTGCTTTTTGCAACGCCGATTGCCCAATTGTATGGAACGGATACCATTCTCGTCCAGCCTACATAAAACAACAGATATTCACCGTTCGTTTTTATAACCGATCCACCCATCACTCCAAATTCATCAAAATCTCCTTTTTTGCCCGGGGTAAGCAAAGGCGCGTCAGAAATATTGAGTATTTTTGATAAGTTATTCTTGTCCAGATCCACAAAACCCGGAAGGCTGATACTATTGCCTGAACTATCGCGGCTGCTTCTGGTGTTGAAGTACACCCTTATGCAATCATCCATTTCAAGGGCAAACGGATTCTGTGCTTGCTCAGCCATCCACGGACGGACACCCATTGTTGTGGGGTCGAAAACATTGCCCATTTTTTTCCATCTGAGCATAACTAGTCGATCACAATTGTTTTTTTGCAGACTGAATAACAGCATTGTCTAACCAGTCATGCATGGATTTTCCTGCCTTTGCGCTTGCCCTTGCTGCGAGATTCTTTGCCTCATCGCTCACACCTTCAAGGTTTCCATAATATCTGGTCCAGTGCGATCCGCCACGAACGCTTGGTATCTTGAGATGGTAATCCGGCACCGGGGCCTCTGTCCCCACTGAAAAATCAAGAATGTAAAAGGCTCCCATCATGACATATTCAATTCGAACATTGTTTGCAATGCCGGGAAGCATACCAACTGGTGGATCGCATTTGAGCAAAGGATTGGAATTTTGCATGATTCTGCCCATTTCTGAATCGCGGAGCCAAGGTCCCAAACCTTCGTCACCAACAACAACCTTGCCTCCCGGTCTGACGACGCGGGCCAATTCCTTCAGGCAACGGCCAATCTCTGAAAAGGTGTTAATTCCACCAAAATGATGAGCCGCATCAAAGGAATTGTCCGGAAATGGCAAATAACTTCCGTTTGCTATTGAACATTCTGCTTTGATATTGTTCTGCTTAAGTTTTGAGATCGCTTTTTTGAGCAATTTGGGGGATATTTCTTGAAGATACATCTTTCCTCTTGATCCGATCCTTCGTGCCAAATGAGGAGCTGCCCGGGCTGTGCCGCAGCCAACTTCAAGCACTCGATCTCCCTTTTTAAGATTGAGAAGATCAACCATATGCTCCCTCAATTCATTCTCGTCAGATTTATACGTTAAGAATGGCAAATCGGCAAAGCGATCATAGTCCTCTGCCATATCCTCGTATGACTGTCTGGTTTGACGATCAGATATTTCCAAATTTTTGGGCCATGAAAAGTCCGGGATACCTTCGCTTATAGTAAATCTGTCTCCGCTGAGTGAAATAATTTCTCCTGAGTGAACATCACCACACTTTTTCACGTTATCTGAATACATCAAAGTCGTGCCATCGTGCGGAGATCTGTAGAATCCAATGTCCGAAAATTTCATTTGTTATACGGCTTGGATATTGAATTCATTGCGAAGCACTTCATATTGCTTCAAATCATACCATTTATTCGATTTGAAAAAAGCTTCTCTTTCCACTCCAACAAATCGAAAGTTCAGCTTATTTACCGTTTTTTCAGAGGGAGAATTCTCAACAGCGTGGTAAACCACCAACTTGTTGAAGCCAAGTTTCTCAAATCCAAAACACATGACGGAAGCCGCTGCCTCGCAGGCAATTCCCTGATTTTGGTGGGGGAGACCAATCCAATAGGCCAACTCACCACGGTTAAGTATC
Source organism: Terrimicrobiaceae bacterium (assembly GCA_041738805.1). GTDB lineage: Bacteria > Verrucomicrobiota > Verrucomicrobiia > Chthoniobacterales > Terrimicrobiaceae > JAJTZA01. The sequence continues at coordinate 25,232 of JBGSPC010000026.1, forward strand.
CATGAGCGATGCCGTCGTCTTACGTCTATCAGTGAAACGATGCCAACGGGTAATTGATTTTTTTTTACTGTCCAGTGAAATCCGGTTCCGTTGCGCTGGGCATTTCCCAACGAACACAAAAGCTCTTTGGTCGCTTGAATGGAATCATGCGGCTCCCAAGCCAGAAACTCGGTTAATCTAGGGTCCGACATCATCGGAAACAGGTATTCTGCATCAGGCTCACTCGGTGCTGTGAGGGTGAGATGCTCCGTTTGGATGTCGTAACCTTCGGGGAATACTGGCAGGTCAATATTATTAGAATCTGACATTAGAGATCCGCAAACCGTGACATGCGCAGGAATTGCCGGCTGTTGAGTCGAAAAGGTTTATTTGCTTCTGAGAGATAAACCTCGCCGTCTTCGGTGCATTTGGTCACCAAGGCATTTGCTCCGATAAAACAATCGGCCCCAACGCGAACGGAATGAGCGACGGTGCTGTTGACGGCCAGAAAGCAGTTTTTGCCAAGGGTGACCACACCAGAAACGTTGCAGCAGGAGGTGAGCCAGCAATTGTCACCAACAGTGCTGTGGTGGCCGATCATCGCTCCGCTCCAGACAAAAACATTGTTACCAAGTTTCACGCAGGGGTGAACAAGAGCCTGGTTCATAATAAAGCAGTTGTCACCGAATGTGCAGTCTTCTGGAAGGCCAGATTCCGGATGCACAAAGGATGCGAGTGTGTATCCGAGAGCCCGGGCTTCCGCACATTTGTTGGCGCGGAAGCCATTCAGATCCTGATAGCCCAAGGCCACAAACATGTCATGTGTATCCGGGGGGTATATGTCGACCACCTCGTCGAATGATACGGTGGGAAGCCCGTTCCACGTGGTATCCGGCAAAAAGGTGCGGTCTGTCGTGCATGCCACAAGTTCACGATCGCTGTGATTTTTGAAAAAATAGTGCAGGACTTCGGCAATTTTTCCGGAGCCAAAAAGAACGAGGGGCTTCATCGGATAATCTCGTCTTGATTGGACGCGAGAACGGAAGTCGAAAAGTATTCTGTCACTGGATTAACCGGAATTGTCATTCTGAATCATCATGCCAGATGCGTGGATTTTAGAATAGCGGCCAGTGCGGGCCGGTCAATCTTGCCGTTTGGATTTTTCGGCAATTCAACCATGGAGACAACCAGGCGCGGAACCATGTAGGCGGGAATGATCAATGCCAAATCGCTGACCAAATCCTCGGAGGATCGTTGAGCATCCATCGCGGCAAAGCCGATGATTTGGCCAAGTCCCTCGCCGAGTTTCTGGTAAATCACTGCACATTCGCGAATTCCATCCAGCGAATTGATAGCAGCCTCGATCTCCTCGAGCTCGATGCGGTAGCCCATGTGCTTGATCTGAAAATCCATACGACCCTTGAAATGGAGCCACCCCCGATCATCGCGCCTGACGAGGTCGCCAGTCCGATATCCGATATCCCGATAAAGTTGGTGTTGAGGATTTTGGGTAAAGGAATCTGCGGTCCGCAGCGGGTCATTGTAGTATCCAAGGCCAACCTGAGTGCCCTGCAAAAAGAGTTCTCCGAATTCCTTGTCTGCGTTGTCGATCGGCAAAATACAGCCGGAGAAATTCTGCGAAAGGGGGCCCAGGGTCGCCAGACTCTGCATATCCTCAAAGTCAGCATGGCCAATTTTGTGGGCAGTGCAGATGCAGGTGCACTCAGTGGGGCCATAGACATTTTCAAGATCGGAACGGTGGCCAAACATATCGTACAAAAGTTTGAGTTTCGGTTTGGGAAATCCCTCGCCGCCAAAAATAATCTTCCGCACTGAAGGGAAGCTTTCTGCCACCAGCGAGCGTGTCGTCAGCAAATATACCAACAAGGAGGGAACCGAAAACCACACCGTACAATTCGTATCGCTCACGGCACGAACGACCAGACGTGTATCCCGGGCCTGATCGGGGGTCATTGGAACCAATGCGGCACCTGAGAAAATGGATGTATAAAAATCAAAAACCGAATTATCAAAATGGATCGGGTTGACATTGGTGAATACATCCTTATCTGTGATTCCAAAGCGAGCTCGGCTCCAATTGATAAAACCTAGAAGGTTTGCGTGGGACATCACGGCGCCTTTGGGCTGTCCGGTGGATCCCGATGTGAACATAATATACGCGGGATGACCCCCGGTCACTCGGGATATTTCTGGTAACTGGTCTGACGCAACAGCTTCGGTTGCGAGGGTGTGCCCATCAATGACTTCCGATGTGGCCGCATCCGCGAGCGATTCAGCGTGCGGAGAATTGGTAAAATAATTTAGCAATCCCCGTGGTGCGCAGTTGGAGAGAATTTTCCTCAACCTCTCCCATGGGCTCGCCGGATCGAGATTTGTGTAAATAATGCCAAGTCGCAGGCATGCCAACATTGCAGCGTAAGCTTCTGGAGATTTATCGTGGAAGATGGCGGCAACATCCCCCTCACGGAAACCACGGTGATGCAATGCTGAGGCAGTTTTCCCGACGAGCTGTGCAAGCTCAACATAGGTGACACGTTCACCGCCTGGGTAAATGAGAGCTGGTCGGGCGGCGTAATGGCAAGCAACTTTTTCGAAGGCCTGCCCGAGATTGCAGACAAAAGGCATGGGCCAACCCTCCTTCACAGTGTCAGACCTCCATCAATTGAGATGACTGTTCCGGTAATATAATCGTTTTCAACAATATGCCGCGCAGCAAGGTAGATCGAGTTCGTGTCACCAAGTTTTCTAAGAGGAATTTGCTGTTGCACTCTGGCGAGAACGGTTTCGCTGAGCGCAGCCCGGGTGGAAGGTGTGTCCAGAAAACCCGGCGCAATGGCGGCAAACCGCATGCCGAGAGGACCTAGCTCTTTTGCCCACGTTAGCGTGAGGGCATTCACCCCGGCTTTGGCAGCACTGTAGGCTGACTGGCCGGGGTTGCCCATTGCCGAAATCGAGCTGATTGAAATAACCAATCCTTTGCAGCGTCGGCGCATCATGCGATCAACGACACGGCTGGTGACAAAAAAAACGGAATCAAGGTCTGAGGAGATAACCTCCCGCCAGTTGGCTCGGGAATGCACGCGATCGCCCCTCAAAGTCACATTGACGAGGGGCTCGCTGTGAATGATTCCCGCGTTGTTGATAAGGACATCAGGTTCAAAACCATCCTTCGCCGCTTGATCAATAGCACAATCGACGGAGTCAGGATCACAAACATTGCATGGCCAGACGCCCAAAAGTCCGTTGAAATAAGAATGGAGTTCGTCGACAAGAGCAGGATCCCGCTCGAGCACTCCAACCTGTGCGCCGTCCCTGTTAAATCCCTCCACAAGAGCACGACCTATACCACGCCCCCCGCCTGTTATAAGAACTTTTGTCTGAGCAAGTATCAAAGCACACCTCCATGCTTTTCAATCGCTTTGCGTGCATCCCCCACAGTCTGTATATCTGCGATATCATCACCAGAAAGTTGCAGGATGAATGTGCTTTCCAAACGGTCAATTAAAACCATGTGGTTCATGGAGTCCCAATTCGGAATATCTTTGAGCTGCAGGGCATCGCTGATCGTTTCAAGCGGAATTGCGAAGACTTCAGAGAATAATAGATTCAGTTTCATAAAAGAGTTTGATTCCGGCTTTAATGCGGCACCGACTAATCAGTGGACCACCCGAAGAATTTGATCTCATCTGATAATATCGCATTAATTTCCTGAATAGTCTCGTGATTTAAACTAATTCTATATTGTCCAGCTCTGCCTGATCGACGGTGATTGTTCGGGTCGACTGATTCTCTAATCGGTTTGGCGTTGCCTGCTATTTGCTTAGCGATGACTTGAGAGTCGGATACTCCAGCGTAATTAAATACTTTGGAGATAAATTCTTCAGTGTTTGTGAGATAATCTTCGTAAAATAGCACCAGAGGTGCATGGCTGCACGTATTGATCATCTGTTTATAAGTACTCAGAACCGGTTTTGACCATTCCCTTGCCATACGAATGCAGTAGCTATTGATATCAGTATTCTGAATGCTTGTCCTTTCTTTCAGAAAATCCACTTGCGTGACCTTATCTTTTGGAACTCCATGACTGAATCCAAATGAGTGATATCGGGAAATCAAGGAATCGCGCGGATCACGAAGAAAAAATACTGATTTGAAGTACTCCCATCCAGGAAACACGAAGGGATACCTGAATGGCCCATAACAGTGGCCTGATTTTTTGAATAGAATATCGGAATTCAGAGTAAACCAATCCAGTTCGCTTGGAAAGCGGCTTCCAAATCCAAACCTCCAACCCACATCGCTGGTTAAATTCGAATAATTTAGATGGCGCAACCGTTTGTCGGTCGTGCAGATACCTCTGATAACCTTAGGTAAAAACGTACTGGCGCACTTGTGGTGTGTAAAAAACAGCACGCTTCGTTTTTGATTTCTAGCAAACAGCAATAACCAAAGGGTTGCTAAATCACATGGCTTTATCAGCTCATAACTCCATCGGAGTTCATTCATTAGTTTCATAAATTGGAAAAAATTATTTTATCCTTGCCGCATTGCTTTTTCACGTGCCACACCTGCCGTTTGTAGATATGTGAATGCATCTTTCGGGAGTGATATTCTGGAAGCATTCTCATAAATTGTATTATCACGCTGAAAACATCATGCATTCCTGATACCCGCAGCTGGCATGATGCTGCCCGGGCATTTATGAAATGGGTTCCAAGACTTTTCCGCATTCGGATGGTATGATTGACATGCATCCAGCTTATCTCGGACTCCATTCCTGATGATTGTGGTTATATTCGAAGATTCGGGCCTCCGGCTGAGGCAAAATGAAGGGCCACAGCAAGCCACGAAATGCTGGATTACACTTTGTTTCCCAGTAGGCTGTCATTTCTTCCCGAATCGTGGGCATGCGGACAACTGTTTTCGCCTCCTCCCAATAATCACCCTGGCGTTCACTAAGCTGACCACTATGAATTCTAAATCCTCCGAGGAGAGTCATGATGGAATGTAAATCAGTATGCTTCGCAAACTCAGTCCACAAAAAATAATCCCCCGCCAATTTAAATTTACTGAGCTGTTGAAATGGTATTTTCTTATTAATCTTTGATGTCCAAAATGTCGATTCTTGCTGAATGCCTCGCGGGTATTTGCGATCAGCGTAAAAGCCATTCAGCACAAACTCGCGTCGATATCGCGTAGGTTTCCAGGCTGCCGTGATCTGACACTTTTGATTGATTAAACATGAATACCCGGTTACCCAGTCAATATCATTCTTTGAGAATATATCGGATAAAACAGATAATGCATGCGGCATCATAATATCTCCCGCATTTAAATATCCAATAATATCCCCGGACACTAATGCTAATCCTTTAGCTAATGCGTCATACATTCCTTTATCAGATTCTGTTACAAGACGGATGTCAGGATATGACTTGACAAGTTCGACGGTATCATCAAGTGACCCGCCATCGATCACAATTTGTTCAATTTCAACATGATTTCCACATTCTTGCTTTTCCTTTTCCAAGCTCGCAAGAGTTGAACGGAGCATCTGGGAAGAATTCAGGCAGACTGTGACAATGGATATTTTCATTGAAATGGACCTCGCATATTGCTGGTCTCACCGGAGCGGGTATCTCTAAGTATACTTGTTGTCTTAATAACGCTATGACAGGCACACCGGTTGCCAGCGCTCCACTCCGATGACCAGGGCCTCTTCTTTTTGAGTGCGGCAACCGTGATTTGAAAACCAGCGCCGATCCAGGATGTCGGCGACCCGTGCGAGGCAACCTTTGCGGTTGCCGGGGTTTGATCCAGCCACATGAAGGGCAACTGGCACACGCAAAATGGAATTATTCTTGCCTGTGTCCTGAAAAGAAAACCCGCTTCGTATTAAAATAAAATGGGCAATCCGTTCGCCAGAGCCAAATCAACAACGGCTTGATTTGAGAGGGTATAAGTGATTTTGCGACATGCCTTAATGCACGGAAACTTCCGGCAACTCCTCCGACAGTCTCCTGGAATACAATCCACCACAAAACGTCGATTTGCCGAATCATATGTGATTTTACCCTGGGATAACGCTGCCTCAGGATCCGGTTCTGGTAAAGACAGGCATAACGCCGGGCATTTTCAGTTTTCATATCAGCCAGCGTGAGGTTCGACCAAATGCCACCGGCGTGCTGGCGATAGACACAACCAACAAAATCCACAAATGCCAGGGCACCGGATTCCGTCAAAAGAATATCAAACATGAAATCAGTTGGATATCTGATAAAATAATCTGGAAAAGGAAACGTCAAACAATTGCGCTTAAAGACAAGCGAGGCCGTCGGATAACCTGAAAGAAGTTCAAAAATGCACGCTTCCTGGGAATATGAACTCCTGTATTCGATATTGTCCCAAACAAAAGGAACCTTTTCACCAACTGCATTGACCGCATAACCCCTATGAAAACATCCAACAAGGTCACTGTTTCGCTCAAGGAAATCCACCTGCGCTTGCAGCTTGTCATTCTTGACCCAATAATCGTCCCCTTCACATAATGCGATGTACTTTCCGGTCGCCTTTTGATAGGCTGGTTCGTTGATATCCAAGCCCTGTTTGAAACGGTTTACCGGTTGGAGGATCGGCACGAATGCCCGGGGATATTGAAGACTATACCTTTGTATAATTGCAGGCGTTGAATCATCAGATGCATCATCGTGGATAACAATCTCAACAGGAAAATCCGTTGTTTGCTCAAGAAAACTTTCAATCGCCTGTTCCAAAAACTCCGCATGATTATAAGTCCAGCAGACAATTGAGACGACAGGCTTGTCCCAAACCTCACTTGCCCAGTCCCTAACCGTTTTTAGGCTGCTCATTTGCAACTGAGTTCATGGACAAACTGCATCAAGCCATAAGTTGACCGGTGGATGATGAGATCAAAACATCCATTCGATAATCTGACAATTCTGGAGGTTGGACAATCAATCGTGCGGTTAAGCCGAGGGGTTCTGTACACTCTTCGATTTCCTCATATTTCCACCATCGCCCCATTCCATCATTGTCGTTAAATTCTTTGGACTGATTTTCCTCAAAGCGACGTTGACGCTCGGGTGTGTTGTAAAAGTTACCCATGAGATGATGATTCGGGATATCAGTAATCAAAAACATCCATGGACGATTGATATTAACAGCACAGATGTTTTCCAACAGGGTCTGCAACTGTGCCTGGCTGAAGTAGGCCAAGGCGGCATTCATGAGGACACGGTCGGGGTATTGATGCACCGGGAGATATCCTGGGATGGGTGTCAACGCATCAAGGGCATGATACTGAATGTTACTGCCGCTTTTATAATCACGGGCGGCTTGAATCAGGTGATCGGAGAAATCGATTCCGAAAACCATCGACACATTCTCTGACAACGCTGATGTGTAGATACCATTTCCGCAACAGATATCGAGAAGAATGTTCTTTTTATCAAGATTTAAGTGCTCACGGATACGGGAAAGAATAAGATCGCTCTTGTATTGGGGAATGGGCAGTTTATTGACTGTGCGCCCGACCTGAACAAGCAAATCGTCTTCTTTCTCGATTGGTATTTTCCGGTATTGATTCCAAAAGGTTTTCCAGCTCATTTTATTTAGTTACTTAATCTCGGGTTCAACCAGGCCTGCACTCCGTCATCAAAACAAATATTGCCATATGGCGTTGATTGTTCTTTCCGGCATTCATAATCAAAAACATTGGTCCACCCGTTAGCTTTAAAGATTTTTCTGAGTGATTTCTCGATTGATTCCGAGTGTGTTCCAATATGAACATATTTGACCTTGTTGTTCAACTGGCCGATGCAGCTGGCTACAACATCAAGCTCGGCGCTTTGGATATCCATATCCAAAAGATCGACTTGAGGCACGATAGCCAGGATCGAGCTCATTTTGACACAGCGCACCGGTTCAGGACGCTGGAGATTTCGCAGGCGCGCCACGAATTTTGCAAATGAAATCTGGAAACCATGACGATATTTTCTATAACCAAAGTTCTGGTCTGCCACCAACCGGGCACCGTAGGTATTTGTGGGATCACCGACCAAAAACCATGCATCACCCTCGAAATCCTCAGGAACCACCGCAGCCTTGAAAAAAACATTATCAGCGGATTTTATCTGGTTGTCGTTAAAGTGCCGGAAAATATATTCATATCTTTTCGGCTCCGCCTCGACGGCAACCAGCAGAGGCTCTTCTTTTCCCAATTGGCGAAGGGCCACAGCAGCTGCAACAAGCCAGGGCGCATAACCAGCTCCAAGCTCAATCATCGTAAACCGCGAAGAAGCCTGATGCACTGCTGTCAGAACTGAAATCCATTCGAAATAGTGATCATTCACAACCGGCTCAGCAGAAACAACCAGTTCTTTCTGATGCCATTTTGTCACATCAAAGAAACCTTTGTCCGTCTTGATGCCCAACCCATCAATGTGGAACTTGTGAGATTGTTTATGTACTGAGAAATTAAACTCTCGAAATATTGGATGGTGATTCGGGCTCAAAGGAACGATGTTCTGCTCAGGTTGGACTTGATTGATTCAATATTATTCCTGAATAAAAGGTCAAGGATGGATCCGTCATATGGCGAGCCGAAGGTGGAAACAAGTGTCACTGAGGAACTGGGCTGAATAAACTTCAATTCTATGTTCCTACTTGTGAATTCATTTTTATCATAGAGGTGCATACCACCGGGAAGATTCAGATACTGATCTGCGTCACATAACTTACAGATTTCAAGAATTCGGGATTCACCTTTCAGCGCGTGACAATTAAAATGAGATGATAGTTCGATCTTTGTCTGGATCGAGAATGTCGCGCAAAGCGTCCTGAGAGAGTTCACAACAAAATCACAGAGGCTGTTACAGTTCTCAGAAATAACATCCTGAAATACTTGCATGGCTGTATTTTTGAAAGGAGCCGAGCTGTAAGAATGCTGCAGAGTGGTCAGCGTTCGTTTTTTCCATTTGGCATCAGGCGCGATGGAAATGTCTTTTATTAGTTTGTTCTGACTTGCTGCCTCAAGGGGAACTGTGAGCCATCCGCGTTTTCCAGAAACAGAAACCACATTCCGGTTGATCCAGCCTGCTTTGATATAAAAGACATCATCCAAAACGATAAACCGGTCAACGGACTGCAAGAGTTGAAAGTACAGAAAATATGGCATGAAATATGGCTGCATTATTGCGACTTTCATGGTTTGGAGGAATTCAGATGTGGAATTTCAAGATCATCTGCAATATTTAGAAAAGAACATAGCTTGCGGGAAGAATTGAGGTCTGTCAGATCAAGCCTCAGCAACTTTTCGGGCCTTCCACGGAAATAGGCTTCTATGGAGTTGTTATGATTCAAATAATTTGAGATATATTGGCCTTCGTCAAATGGTGGCGTTGTCTCCCCATATATAAGGTCAAGGGATCTGAGGAAAAATCCTTTATAGTTGTAGTCCAACTCCGAAAGAGTCCCGCGGTTGATTTCCGTCTTTTCTCCAAGGAGTTTTTTGGTAAACCTCCGGTAGGAGTTCAGCCATTCCTCGGGCGATGACCTTACGGACAGAATGAATTTTGAATTGGGAAAAGCCTGATCGAGATATTGGTAAGTGTAGTCCAAACTAAAGGGTATGTCCTGGAAGGCATCATACTTTTTGCAAAACCGCCCAATCTCCCTGAAGTCACGTCTATACCAGTTTTCGATCAGTTGTTCGGCGGGGATCTGTGGTGCCAGGGAGAACCCTGCATTTTTCAAGAACTCACCAATGGATGTTGTGCCAGTTTTATTTGCGCCGACACAAAATATTTTCAACCGGTTTTTTCTGAGGAAAAGGCCCATGTTCTATTCTGATTTTACAAATGAGGCGTGGTATGCGGAAAAACTGGGGAAGAATCCCCCACATAATCTCTCACATTCGCAGTGTGCTACTCCCAATCAAAAGAATCTCCTATCAAGGAAAAAAGTTGACGATTATAGGGCTGGTAAAACTCTTTGAGCTGCAGGATATCACTTTTATAGGCCTCTTTTTGATTCACTGCACTCATGTTTTTGAGTTGAAGTGTCAGGCTTTCAGTTTTAACCCCGATAAAGTCCTGGATAAGTTTTAGTGTTTTATCTGGTTCTGAACTTAATGAGTTGCTTTCCAGAATCAAGAGTTGGTCTCTTTTAAAATAGGATAGATATCTTTGAATCTGTGTGAAATAGATCCCGCGCTTTACGTAAGCGATGGTGTTATCATAATAAGATTCATTTTCCATGTTTTGAATCTCTTCTGCGATGGCCATGGGAAATGGACGGGGATCATGTAAAAACGGTTTTCTTTCAGAGTTAAAAAAATGGTGATACATGACCCACGCAGAAAACGCCCTGCTGGCGGGCTCGCGTAACAAAAGAATAAGCTTTAGATTGGGGTTGTATGCGTAAAGTCTTTCTGCAACTCGGGGATGAAAGACATACAATGGCGATGCTTCAAATGTCTTTGTTCTGCCAAGAGTCGGAAGGGGAAAGAAGGAGTGGTATTGGTCGATTTGTCCTTTGTTATACCAGTCGTCATTGTCAAAATAGTGAATTTCTTTAACGGATGGCGTTGTGATGCATGTGTGTTGTGCCAGTGTGCTGAATAGTCCTGAGGTTCCTCCCTTCTGCGCGCCAATAATCAGAAAGTCCGGTTTTTTAAAGCATCCACATTTAATGAGAATATTATGAAATAACTCCTTCATTTCATCTGGAATGGGGCCTGGTTTTCATGGCTCAACTGTTTGTTTTGCTTTTTGCAAAAACAAGCAGGAAAAGGGTTGAAATGTCACAAGGCTTGAGAAGGCGATAATTCCAGCGTAATTCATTAATCAGTGCCTTAATCCTCATGCCGTAAATTTGTTCACGGCATCTGATAAACGATCCGATTTGACGTGCAGGCGGTCAACATAAAAGGACGCCATCCGCACATTCGAGACTTGCAGGTAACCATTCGCAGTCATGAAATCATAGATGGGGGTTTTGCCTGTCAAACTGGCTCCAAAATCCTCGACGCAAACAACCCACGGTCTGTACTTTTCCCAATTATTGGAGGCAAGCACGCTGAGATCGTGGCCCTCGCAGTCGATGTCCAAAAACCCAATTTCCTTCCCTGCGGGCCAGTTTTCAGAAATGATATTCTCAAGTGTCCTGGTATTCACGACCCGTGTGGAATCCTGAGTGGTATCTTCCAAAATTCTGTCATTTGGACGCGAATGCTCGCGAACATGGACAGGAGACTCTCCATTTGACACGACGGCACAAATAAACTTATCGAGAGGTCGAATTCTCTGATAGTCTTCTTGATAACTTTTGTTGAAATCAACAACTAGTCCGCTGCCGCCTCTGCAATAAAAGTAGTAGGTGTTCGAAAATTTTATTGGGTGAAAGCAACCAATATCAATATATGACACATTTCCTTTATGTTCGAGACTTTGCAGGAGGTTTGCACATGTCAGGTCCTCTCCGCATTGAGAAAAACTGAAATGCCCGTGCTTATAGGCCTCCACATCATAAAACGGGTTCCAGCGGCCGGTGGCACTTGCAATCATCCACCTGCCTAGCTTCAATTTGAATGTCTCTAAAGTCATCGGCATTTCAGCGTTTCTTTCATAAAGCGTGCGGGATTCAAAAAGAGCATTTCCGTCTCGGGAAAATGACCAACGAATATATTTCCATTCTCGTCACCCGATGGGTCTCAGGCATCTGTGATCTTGAGCTGAACAGCGGGCGTTAAAAACGTGGCATTCGGCTCTTTGTAACGACTAAGCCGTCCGTTGGGATAGAACACCCATGATTCCTTTGCTCCGGCATGGAGAAGGTGATGGGCATCAGTTTCGGCCTGGGCGGGTGACTTGGCGTTTGAAACCACCATGACGGAAACGTCCGGTGCTGCGCTCCAGGAGGGTTCCGTACGAAGAGTGCTCAACCGCGCTGATGACACCCAACCCACATCAACGGCCACGTGACCTGATTGTGTTTCAACCGGAACACCAAAAACCAGCCGCCCTCCTTGCAGGTGCTCGAGAAGTATTTCGGCGATACGTCCACAGCGCAGACCGTGTCGGCTTTCGGGCATGCCGGGAGGCAGCCCACCAGCGCTCTTCATGCCCAAGTCCCCCAGATAGCGTTGAGTGACTTCCGCAACACCTCCCTTTGCTACAAGTTTGCCTTCATCCAATAAAATTGCGGAGGTGCAAAGTTTTTCGATGCTCTCCACGGAGTGGCTGACAAAAAGCACGGTGACTCCAGAATCCTTGATTTCTCCGATTCGATTGAGGCACTTTTCCTGGAACTTGGCGTCTCCTACGGCCAGGACCTCATCAAGGATCAGAAGCTCGGGATCGAGGTGTGCAGCGACGGCAAACGCAAGCCGCACGCGCATCCCGCTGGAGTAGCGCTTGACGGGAGTGTCCATAAAATCTTCGATCTCGGCGAAGTCGACAATCCGCTCGTAACGGTCGCGGATTTCGCGCTCCTTCAGGCCCAAAATGCTGCCGTTGAGAAAAACGTTATCCCGGCCGGTGAGTTCATAGTTGAAGCCTGTGCCAACCTCAAGCAGGCTGCAAAGGCGGCCTTTCAACATGGCGGAACCTTCGGTTGGGGCTGTGACACGTGACAGGATTTTAAGAAGAGTTGACTTGCCGGAGCCATTTCTTCCCATAATGCCAACGATGTCACCCTGCTCAATTTCAAAGCAAACATCTTTCAGTGCCCAGAAATCATATTGCGTCGGCATCCGGTCCGTTGCGTGCTCGAACACGGATGAGTGAGGATCGGGACGTCCGAGCTTGCGGGCGACCCAGCTCTCGATCTGGTCCACAAGCATCCGGCGGTTGATGACTCCAAGCCGGTATTTTTTAGAGAGATTTTGTACTCGAATAACTGCTGACATATAACCTTTCAAATCATGTCAACGCAGTTGCGTTCCATTTTGTTGAATAGTGCCAAGCCGAGAAACACAACTATAAGACTGACAACCATGCTGGCACAGATTTGCCAGAGATACACCGTGCCCTGCCCCATGAAGGCATAACGGAATGCCTCGATGATAAAGACCATGGGATTGAGAGCGAAGAGCCAGCGGTAGGGCTCCGGCACAGAACTCAGCGGATAGGCAACACAACTCGCATACATCCACAATTGCATAAAGAACCCGAGCATAACCTGGAGGTCACGGAATCGTGTTGTGAGGCCGGAGATCAGGCATCCCACGCCGAGCCCGAGGGATGCCATCTGAATGAGAAGGATTGGCAACACGATGATTCGCCACCCCATATGAATATTTGCGCCCTGAGCCATATAAAAAAAGTAAAAGACAAGGAATAGTCCCATCTGCATCCCAAATCCTATAAGATTTGAAATAAGCTGCGAGATAGGCACGGCAAGCCGCGGGAAATACACTTTGTCAAAAATGTTCGCATTGGCCGTGAAGGTCGATGCCGTCTGGGTCACGCAGTTGTTAAAATAGCTCCAGCACACGGTCCCGGCCATAAAAAATAATATCGGGGGGACTTCGCCCGTTGAAATCTTTGCGATTTTGTTGAACACCAGCGTGAACATAATGCTCGTGAAAAGGGGTTGTATCACATACCAGAGAGAGCCCAGAACGGTTTGCTTGTAGCGTGATACAAAATCGCGGTGAACGAATCGATAGATCAGGTCCCGGCATTCCCAGAGTTCTCTCCAGGGAAAATGGAACACACTTCCGTGAGGGGTGATAATGGTTGTCCACTGCTCCTTTCCCTCCTGAATTGTTGATGAGGAGGATGAAGCTTGCTTTGAAAAATTCATAGGCGTTTGGTTTTTGGGTGGGCTGTCTTTTTGTATCGGCATGACCATTCAACTCAGCCCCGGAGTTTTGCTGGAGTTTGCTTTGAGCTCCAGGGTCACATGTTCAAAATCATGTCTTTGAAAACACGCTTTTCCGGGCAGGCTGCCGCCCTTGGTCGTTCGTGTTCCAACGAAACCTTTCGGCAATTTTTAAAATGTGGGATTTCCGCATGGTTGGCGGAGGATGACGTTTTTAATCGTCGGGTTTTTTACCGAAGGAGAAATTTCATGATCCAAGGCAGCATCTTCTGCCCCTTGTCCAGCCAGTGACGGAGTCGCTTGATGCGGGCTTCCGTGGCTTTGCGATCGTCGGGAGGCAATGCCGGGAGAATTTCTTCCATGCGTTTGATGCGCTCCAGGCCCCGCTCCATGCGGGGCATCAACTCTTCTTTGATAAATACGGTCGCAAATGTGCTTAACTCCAAATCCGCCACAAAATGATCACGACGGTCGCCGGGGGAATAGACCGCCTTCACGGCTCCAAGATTTCTCAGCAGCTTCAGACCCTGACTTGCCGCACCCAGACTGATATCCAATCGCTCAATGATCGTGTCCATGGCCAGAGGCCGGGGTGACACAAACAGCAGGCCGTAGATCTCGCCAACAGACTTCGGCAAACCAATAAGCTTCAGGAAGTTGATGAACATCTCAATGGCCTCCACCTCCAATGCGGAGAGTTTGCTATCCTTCGAGGCTTGCTGCTCCTCCATGGTTGACGACCCTGACATAAATCCCGTCTTACCGGACCTCTTCATTTGTTTCAAGAAAAAATGAAACGGACTGTGAGAAAACTTGACTAAGTCATGACTAGGTTTAGTATAGCTTTTATGACTGTGACTGTTCATGAGGCAAAAACTCATCTTTCCCGAATCCTTCATGCCGTTGAGGCAGGGGAGGAGGTTCTGGTGTGTCGCGGAAAGCAGCCGGTGGCGAAGATCATTTCCGCGAAAGTGGTGACCAAGAAAAACCCACCCGTTGGCGTTGCGACATCCATGGGGTTTAAGATTCCAGCGGACGCATTTGCTCCCCTGAGTGAAGAAGAACTGAGGGACTGGGGTCTGTGAGCGGTTTTTTATTGGATACCTGTGCGTTTATTTGGCTGACGAGCGCGCCCAACCACCTCAGCGCAGAAGCCGTTCGCATGCTTGGGGAGGCGAGCCAAACCCGCCACCTGAGCCTTGCATCAGTCTGGGAGATCTGCCTGAAACACCGCACGGGAAAGCTCCCGCTCCCTCAACCTCCACGCTACTGGATTGAAGAGCAGGCCCGGCTGCAAAATATTGAAATCTTGGAGCTTGCAAGGGAATCCCTTTATCGCTCGACAGAACTGCCAGCCGTTCACAGCGATCCGTTTGACCGGCTCATTGCCGCCGAAAGCCTTGTGCACAACCTGCCCATCATCAGCCCCGACGAGCCCTTCAAAACCTACGGCTGCAGAACGATCTGGTAAGAGTTAACTCCGTTTTATTGCGGCGTGAGGTGGAGAGCGCTGCCAAAAGTCTTGGCAATATCTGGCGTGGGGGCGGAGACCATGACGAGGGCGTTTGAGTTATGGGCGATGTATATACCAGCGTCTTCACGGCTGAAGAGGTGAGAGGAACTCCAGCCTTTGGGAACGGCAAGGTTGGAAACTCCGGAGTTTTTGACGCTTTCCGAGGCCACAAGAGCTTTGAGGAGATTTTTTGTGAATTGCTCCGAGGTGGCCGGGTCAAGAGACAGGAGGCGGACACTGATTTCTGAGTCATCATTGCCGAGGTATCTGGCCACAAAGTAGATGAGCACTCCGTCCACAGCGTCCTGCTTTTTGACGCTTTCCAGGCGAAAGCCCTGATGGGATTTCGGGAATCCATCGGGGAGGACGAGGAGGGTGCTTTTCTGAGTGGGTTCGGAGGATGGCTTGGGAGCGGAGTCCGGGGAAGGCGCTGGCAAAACTTGTTGAGGGAGTTGCGCCGGTTCGGGCTCGGGCGGAGAAGGGCTGGTTTTGCTCCCCCACCAGGAAGCTGCTGCGGCAATGAGAAGGCAGAGGGTGATCGCCCACGGAACAATTTTCATTCGCAAAGCGGGGCAAGTCGGGTTGCTGTCGGCTCAAACGCCAGGGACGCCGCATTTTTTCGCGAATTAGAAACGGCTTGCCGCCAGGTGCGGTCGTCATTCAACAGCGTTGCGGCAAGGGCACGAAGCTCACGGGGAGACCGGCCAAAGCCGCAATGCTCCGGAAAGGCGAGGCGGTCGGTGGCACCATTTCCTCCCACGCATGGCATGCCACAAAGGAGCGCATCTCCTGCGACCTGGCCCGGGACAGCGCCGGAATCCAGCTGGAAGACGATGCGGTGTGACGCCATGAGCTTGAGATAGCGGTCATAGGGCAGCGGGGCATCCACAACCTGCAAATCAAACGGAAGGCTCCCGAGGTAGCGCCGGCCCACAATGGTTTTGGTGGTCATGACGGTTATGCGCTCATGCAGTCCATGGGCTTCGCAAAGGGCGAGGAGGTGATTGCGTGCGGGGATGTCCAGTTCGCGGGTGCCTATAAAAACGCCCTGACGTTCCGGGAGAGGGATTTCAAAATTCCAATCAGGGAATTCCAAAGGGTAGGGAGTGAGCAGGGAGAGTCCGTGTTGGCATCCTGCGGCACGATAGATCGATTCAATATCAGGAACAGCCGATACAAACCCACTCGAGGCAGAGGCAATTTTTTGGAACTCAAGCCACCGAGGTCTTTCGGCGAGGGCGGCTGCGACCTGGGCGGCTCCGGATTCTTTCCAGGAAATAAAAACTTTGAGCCCGGCCTTCCGCAAGTTGCGAAGGGCCTTGTCAGCTTTTGCGAGGTGTTTTGGACGGAGGAGGAGCAGCACCGCTTTTGCCGTGGGGGGAAGGTCGGCCGCGCAGCGTGCAAAAACGCCGCGGGTGCAGGCCGCATAGGCGTGGAAATTCACGGGCGGGTGACCGGGGTCAGTGGGGTGGCCGGGTCCGTTAAAAAAATTCCGCAAGGTATCGCTCCCTCCGGGATTCATCACATGGAGCGGGGTCCTTCTGGATTCTTCAGAATTCATTGCGCTCCGCACACTTGACCTTTTCCCAGGCCGCCTCAAGCACCTCCTGCGGGCACTCTTCAATGCGGCGGCCCTCCTGCGCGATGAGGGCTTCCACTTTTTTGAAGCGGTTTGTGAACTTCGTGGTGGCTGCGGCAAGGGCTGTTTCAGAATCCACATGCAGATGACGGGCAAGATTCACGGCGGTAAAAAGCACATCTCCGAATTCCTCCTCAATCCTTCGGGTGTCTCCGGCTTCTTTCACTTCACGCAATTCAGCAAACTCCTCCTCGAGCTTCTTAAAAACTCCGGCGGCGTGGCCCCAATCAAATCCCACGCGGGCCGCTTTTTTCTGGGCATTCTGGGCCCGCATCAGAGCAGGCAGGGAAGCCGGCAGGCCATCCATGATTGATGCGCCCTCCCCTTTCTCCGCCCTCTTGATTTGTTCCCACTGACGCAGCACCTCTCCGGTGTCCGCAGCCTGTCCTGAACCGAACACATGGGGGTGGCGGCGCACGAGCTTCTCGCACACCCCGTCAACAACCTCCCGGAATCCAAAGGCCCCCCGCTCGCCGGCCATTTGCGCGTGCATAACGACATGAAGCAACAAGTCCCCGAGTTCTTCGCTCAGGTTGGCGTCATCCGCATTCACGATGGCCTCAACCACCTCGTAGCATTCTTCCACCAACGCAGCCCGAAGACTTTCGTGTGTTTGCTCACGGTCCCAGGGGCATCCGTCGGGAGCGCGAAGACGCTCCACAATTTCGATCAGGCGGGAAACGTCACTCATTCCTGTGATTTTGCTCCCTGGAGTTTGGAACCCGGCGATTTTTTCATCAAACCCTCCACAGCGAGCTGTTGCTTGAACCAAATTCCCCCACCTCTTCGGAACTTTTGTTTGTGGCATACATGGTCAGCGACGTGGCGGCAATGATCGTTCCAAAAAAGATAATCGCCGAGACCCACGCCGGCAGGGACTGGACGGCCAGCGCATGATAAAACGCGGAAAACGAGTCAATAGGAGCCGGGGAGTGGATAAGGACCTTGAGCGTCCACGCAACCATGATGATCGCGATGATGAATATATAATTGCGCTTCAGGCGGCGTCCCACCGCCTCAAGTTTTCCAATCTTGAAGGATGGCAAAATGAGATCCTCACAGACGAGTCTCCGCCACTGGCCATCGAGAAGTCTGTTGGACTGGGAGATCATGGGCACCAAAAAATGGGATTCCAGCATCCGGACCCGGCCGCGGAACGCGTCATAAAACCGGTAACGCCGTGCCTCGATCCAAAGCATGATCCAAACGATGGCCAGATTGAATAAAAACACAATGTGCGGAATATCGCGGACCGAAAAAGCCACGGTGATAATTGTTGAAGAGCTTGTGATGGCCCATGTGGTCGTCACGTCCAACCGCTGCCTCCAAATCATGATGCGACCCAGCTCACCACGATAAAAGTGGACCATCGCATTGACGTAGCAGGGATCGCTCAGCGAGGGGGGTGGAAAATCCTGAGGGGCTCCAACCGAGGGAATTTCCGGCGAATCAGGATCAAGCATCGGGCTTCTCCTTCTCAATCAATGCGGCCCGGGCCCGCTCAAGCCGCGTCTTTTCGTCTTTTGTCAGGCTGCCAATGCCCTGACTCGATATTTTTTCGAGGATGGGGTCAATCGACTCATGCAAGTCAGGTTCTTTGCGGATCTTTTTGGTGGGGCTGCGTTTACGGGGCGGTTTCAGAGCGGGGCTGGAACTTGGTGCCGGCAGGATGGAAAGGGCCGCTCCCTCCCAGCGGAGGTAAACAAAAGCGGCAGCGCTCATCCACCAAAGCATGCCCACATCCACCAGGTCGCGGCTCGCCAGCCCCATCAGGGTGTAAATTCCCAACAGACCGATGGCAATCCAGCGTGCCTGGATGCCGAGCATGATTTCGGCTTTTGGATAAATGAGGGCAAAGGCAATAAAGATGCCGAAGTGCACCATGGAGCCACCCATGAGAGGCATGTTCACACCCATCAGCCCGAGAATGCACAGGAGCAAAGGCCCGGCCAGGATGAGGGTGACATACAGCCAGAGGAAGGGATGCCTGCCCAAAAATTTCTCAACTTCCGTGCCAAAGAGCACCAGCATCGCCAATTGAAGGATCATCCAGAGTGAAGGCGGATTCACAAAAACATAAGTGACAAACTGCCACAACTTCCCTTGCAGTGCCGCGGAGCTCCACGAAAAGACAAACTCGGAAAGGATGCCCTGGGAAAGGCTCAAGGGTCCCGTGGCCGCCATCACAAGGGACGTGAGGATCATGGCCACCACGTGAGCCCCGGCGAGGGCTGTCGCAAGGTAAACCGGAAAGGTGCCAATCCATGTGATGGGCGTGGCGCTTCCGAAATCCTTTTCAGCAATCATTGCTCCCAAAGTTAACCATGGATTCAGGCGCACTCAAGCGGGAACACATTCCGCCAAAAATTAGGATGGCGCCGTTTCGACCTCCTGAACCAGATCGTCAGTTGCCTTCTGCGGTGTCGGCAAGGCGTTTGGGCTTCAGCGCCCTCGCCGGCAAAGGAGCTCCGGCCCTGGCCAGATATTCGGAGAGTGTGGCCGTGATCATTCGCGCGGTTCGGCGGGCATCAGCGGTTAGTCCGGCTGTGGTAGCCGTCACGATCAGCCGGGGCGCGGCACCAAAAGGACCGGAGAAGATGGCCCCCGGCTCCGCGTTGGATCCTCCGGTGGTCTGAATTTTCGCAATCAGCTGTTTTTTGCTGCCGTTGATGTTATAAACAAATGACGTGGTTTCGGTCTTGGTTCCGCCCGCCCCAAAGCCGATCACGGATCGCAGGAGCCGGCTTCCCTGATTAATGCGATCGAATTGACCTTCGACGAGCCAGGCATTTTCCGTACGAATCGCTGCGGTGGCGGGGACCTTTTGAGTTGGTGCAATGTATTTGCTCAGGCGCTCCACGAGTCTGTCAGCAAATTGATCTGAGAGTTCCTGTTCAAATTGCCGGAGTTCGTCCCCTTCCCGGTCAACGCGGAGGGCATCGGGCGCGATCACAAAGGGACGGACAAAAATCCGGGCGGGGGTGGTTATCTTTTGATTTGCCGGTGAGAACGCGGATTCTTTGACGCTAACGGAAGCGCAACCGGAGAGAGCAACAGCCAGGGCGAGGTAGAGAAATTTCATCAATGGTGATCAGTCGTGCCAAACGCGCTGCATTGCAAGTGTGGGAATGCCTTATCGGAAGACAGTCGCTCCCTGCTTGTTGCGCAGCAAGGAACCATTCCGCTTTTCCTCGGGCGCTCGTTCTGGCGATAGTCCATCCATGGCGGACCTCATGAAAAACAGTTATGGCATGGACGTTGCCGTGCGCATCTCAAAAATGATCGAACGGGTTCATCCGCAGTTTCCGGTCAGGGCGTTTTTGGCAGATGTGCGTCCCGGCTTTTTGGATCTGGAGCTGATGGATCGCGGGCGTCGCATTGCCGCGGCCTTGCACACACATTTGCCATCACCCTTCACCAAAGCCGCCAAAGTTCTCACGGCTTCCATGGGGCCGACTCTTGAAGAGAGGGCTCCTGTGGGTTTGGGATCTTTCCTCTACCTTCCTCACTCCTTTTTTGTGGCCCGGCACGGGCTGGAGGATTTTGAAGTGGCGATGTCTTTTCAATATGAACTGACCCGGAGGTTCACTGCGGAATTTTGCATTCGCCCCTTCCTTGAGCGACATCCTGAAAAAACCCTGAACCGCCTCCGCATGTGGACAAAAGATCCCGGTGAACATGTCCGGCGCCTTGTCTCCGAGGGCACCCGCCCGAGGCTCCCATGGGCCTCACGGCTTCCCCAATTTCAACGCAATCCCCAACCCGTGCTCGATCTCCTCGAGTTGCTCAAAGATGACCCCGCACTCTATGTGCGGCGATCAGTTGCCAACAACCTTAACGATATCGGAAAAGATCACCCCGGGCTTCTAATAGCCACGGCCCGTCGTTGGTTGGTGAATGCCACGGAGCAGCGCCAATGGATCATTCGCCGCGCCCTTCGCTCCCTCATCAAAGAAGGAAATCCGGACGCTCTGGCTCTGATGGGTTGCCGCCCCTCCGCGAGGCTCATCGTTGGGGAAGCTTTGGTCTCGCCGGCCCGCACGGTCCGGGGTGAATCGGTCCGCCTGAAGTTCCATGTCGCAAACACCGGCCCACGCACCATCAAAGTGATCATCGACTTCCGTGTCCATTACGTCAAAGCCAGCGGGAAAACCTCCGCCAAAGTCTTCAAACTCTCCACCGTCCTGCTTCCTGCCCGACAAAGTGTCCTCTTCCAAAAAACACTTTCCCTCAAAGATCTCACCACCCGCCAACACCACCCCGGCCACCATCGCATCGAAGCCCTCATCAACGGAACGGCCCACCCGATCGGCAGCTTCGAACTCGCGCCATGATCTCCCGTTTGCGCGGTACAGGTGTACCGCGTAAACGGGAATGTGAGCGTCATTAAATCTGGGTAGCAAGTGTGGTCAGGCCTCGGTCGCTGAAGATTTTAAGCCACTGCTCATCTCTTCATGCAAAAAGTGGGCGGGCAAGGGACTGCCGCGCCCTACCATCAAGGGGACGCCTCGCGCTTTTGCCAACAAATCCGCAACACTAGATAGGACCGGAAAGTCCGTTGCTTCCCGACTTTTTTGCTTTCCGTAAATCGCCGACGCTTCGGAAAGTCACGCCGACTGTTTTACTTTTGCGGATTCTGACGCTAGAACGCAGGCATGTCCGGCTCCACAACACTCTCTGCCGAGAAGCAGCGCCTTGCCGCGCAAAAGGCGGAATGTGCGACAAACAGTCTTTGGCGTGAGTGGGGGCCCTATTTGAGTGAGCGGCAATGGGGCACGGTGCGCGAGGATTACAGCCCGGACGGGAGTGCGTGGGATTATTTTCCACATGATGATGCCCGCAGCCGCGCCTATCGGTGGGGGGAGGATGGGTTGGCTGGCTTCAGTGATGACCATCAGCGGCTTTGTCTTTCTCTTGCGTTGTGGAACGGCCGGGATCCGATTCTGAAAGAGCGTCTGTTCGGGCTCACCAACGCGGAAGGAAATCACGGCGAGGACTGCAAGGAGCTTTATTATTATTTGGATGCCACACCGACCCATTCCTACCTCAAGATGCTCTACAAGTATCCGCAGGCGGCTTACCCTTATGACGATTTGGTGGCGACCAACCGGCGGCGCACAAAACGCGAGGGCGAGTATGAGCTGCTGGACACGGGGGTTTTTGATGAGGACCGCTATTTTGATGTTTTTGTTGAGTATGCAAAAGACGGTCCCGCGACAGTGAACATGTTGGTCACTGTTGTGAACCGTGGCCCGGAAGAGGCGCCAATCCACGTGCTTCCTCAGGTCTGGTTCAGGAACCGGTGGTCTTGGAAACCTGATCAGCCCAAACCTGAAATGCACCTGGCCGAATCAGGCTCCGTGCTCGCCTCCGAGGCCTCGCTGGGAACCATGCAGTTTTCGGTGGAGGCTCCCGATCAATGGCTCTTCACAGAAAATGAAACCAATGTTCGCCGGCACCCGGGCCTGGCTCGCGGGGAATTTTTTAAAGATGCGTTTCATGAGGTGTTGATTAAGCAAAACCCCTCCGCATGCAATCCGGCGATGACAGGCACCAAAGCCGCGGCGCACGTTTCACGGATTGTTCCCGCTGGAGGAACGGTCCAAATCCGTGCAAGGTTGGGTGCGGAGGTTTTGGAACATCCCTTCGAAGCCTTTGAAGCGGTGATCGCTTTGCGGCGGGCGGAGGCTGACGAATTTTATGCCGGGTTGCAGAGTGATTTGGACTGTGCCGACGCCCGCCTCGTGCAGCGTCAGGCATTGGCCGGGATGATCTGGAGCAAGCAGTATTATGGGTATGACGTCGAGGACTGGTTGAATGGAGATGCCGGTCAGCCGGAGCCGGCTAAGGAGCGGTTTCAGGGGCGCAACAAAGACTGGCGGCATCTCAACAACGCGGACATCATTTCCATGCCCGACAAATGGGAATATCCCTGGTATGCGGCGTGGGATCTGGCTTTTCACGCCGTGGCGATTGCGCTAGTGGACAGTGAATTTGCGAAAGCGCAACTCCTCCTGATGACGCGGGAATGGTACATGCATCCGAATGGCCAGCTTCCGGCCTACGAGTGGGCGTTTGGAGATGTGAACCCTCCCGTGCATGCGTGGGCCACATGGCGGGTTTTTCAAATGGACCGGGAGCAAAATGGCGGGCCGGGGGACGTGGCGTTTCTGGAGCGGGTGTTTCACAAGCTGATGTTGAATTTCACGTGGTGGGTAAATCGAAAAGACGCGGAGGGCCGGAATGTTTTTCAAGGCGGGTTTCTGGGCCTTGACAACATCGGGGTTTTTGACCGGAGCCGCCCGTTGCCGACCGGCGGTTACATTAATCAGGCCGATGGCACAAGTTGGATGGCCATGTATTCGCTGAACCTCATGCGAATCGCGCTCGAGTTGAGCCGCCACAACCCGGTGTATCAGGATATTGCGTCAAAGTTCTTCGAGCATTTTTTAAACATTGCCCAGGCGATGAACAATATCGGGGAGTGCGGGATTGGGCTGTGGGATGAAGAGGATGAGTTCTATTACGATGTGCTGAATCTTCCCGATGGCAGCAAGGTGCCTCTCAAGGTTCGCTCCCTGGTGGGTTTGATTCCGCTTTTTGCGGTGGAGGTGCTTGAGAAGGAACTGCTGGATGCGGTGCCCGAATTCCGGCGGCGTGCGGCCTGGCTATTGAACGACCGCCCGGATTTGGCAAAGCTGGTCTCCCGGTGGGACAGCCAGGGGAAAGATGAGCGTCATTTGCTTTCCCTGCTGAGAGGCCACCGCATGAAGTGTCTTCTCCGCCGCGCGCTGGATGAAACCGAGTTTCTCTCCGACCATGGCATTCGCGGAGTTTCCAAACACCATCAAGAGCATCCCTACATTTTTGGCTGTTGCGGACACGAGCTGGCGGTGACCTACCAGCCTGCGGAATCCGACACACGTCTCTTCGGGGGAAACTCGAATTGGCGGGGGCCGGTTTGGTTTCCTGTCAATTACCTGCTTGTGGAATCCCTTCAACAATTTCATAGCTATTATGGCGACGATTTTCTTATCGAGTGTCCAACAGGGTCGGGCCAAAAAATGACCATTCGCGATGCTGCCAACGAACTGGCCCGCCGGCTGACGCGCGTGTTTCTCAAAGACTCCGAGGGCCGGCGTGCGGTTTTTAATCACTCCGACAAACTGCAAACCGATCCTCACTTCCGGGATCATGTGCTGTTTTATGAATACTTTCACGGGGACACCGGACGCGGGGTCGGGGCCTCTCATCAGACGGGCTGGACCGGACTCATCGCGAATCTGCTGAAGCCCGATCAAGGAGGCATAAGTCTCTAAAGCGCTTATTCAGACGGGGCCTGCGTGCTTTTGACCCTGCCTGACATAATTTCTGGCAGGGCTTTGAGGAAGGCCTCGCGCGCTCGCGGTCCCGCATAATCATCATGCGGTTCATCGTCCATGAGCAGCTCCGCAAAAATCACTTTTTGTCCGTCCTTTTCCGCCCAGCCCACAAACCACCCCATATGCCGTTTGCGATCAAGGGTACCGTCCCCGTTGCGCTGGAAACCGCTGCCGGTTTTTCCAGTCACCAGCCAGCCGCCCTCCGCAGAAAATTGAGGCAGGACAGCTTTTGTCATTTCCGTGGCATGCTCTGAGGCACCAAGTTTTCCCTGGAGCAATTTGTGCAGGAAATGCGTCTGTTCATTTGGTGAAATGAGCAGGGAAGACATCAGCCAGGAATGGGTGAGTCCGTTGTTTTTGCCGGGGTCGCCTGTCAGGTCACGATTCCCGTAATCAAACTGCTCCACATACTTTTTGAAAGCCGGCATTCCCAACGTCCGGGTGAGTTGTTGGGAATACCAAACCACGGAAAGTTTTTCCCAGGACGTCGGGTCGATCGGGATTTGTTCCTCGGGGCGGGTGGAGGCATAGTCTTTCAGATAGTCCCAAACCGGTTGTTGAGGACTGGTCAGAATCCCGGCATCAAAACCCATCAGCGCAAGAGGGATTTTGAATGTGGAGCAAGGGCTCCTGCGGACATCGCAAGGGCCTTCTTGAAAGAGCACTTCTCTGGAGTCTGCATGAATGATGAGCCGGCAATTCCGAGAACCCGGCTCTGCTTGAGCAGGCAGGCCGAGAGTCAGCAGCAAACCTATCAGAATGTGTTTCATCATATCAGGCGGCCCCTGCTTGCGGATCAAAGGCGGGGTTCAGTTTTTCGAGGATACGTTTCACGTCCACATGTTTGGAGATAAGCTCTTGGATACGGAGGATTTTTTCCGAGTCCCCGGGCAGGGTTTTCACGGTCATGGAGTGAATCCGGCTGGCAATCGTGTAACTGTCCAGCGGACTGGCCATCACCGGGAGATTGGATTCCGAGATCAGGTCCATAAGCCGCTGACTTGGCCGCAGATCGTCGGAAAGCATGATTGCGCAGAACGGCTGATTGCTCTCCGACATGGCGCGTGAGATACAGGCCAGGATCACATCTTCGCGGTCACCGGGCACAATGAGCAGCGTGCCCGGCGTCACTTCGGCAAAAAGATTGGATGTGCTCATGGCCCCGATGAGAATATCTGCCACGCGGGTGCGGCTGTCTTCGGCGCGGTGCAGGAATTCGGCATGGGCGGGGTGGCAGACCTGATCCAGCGAGGGCTGCAACAAGATCTCATCCAGAGGCACGACGCCCAGCAATTCAATGCCCAGACGTTCAAAACCCCGGCGCGCGATATCACTCACGGCCTCCATCTTGGAAGGCAGGAGCTTGTTCATCACGACTCCGATGACCTCAACGCCCTCCTTGTCAAAGAGCGCTTTGTTGACCGCAGCCTCATCGATGGGGCGGCCGATCCCCCCGGGCACAATGAGCAGGACCTTGCTTTCAAGCAGCTTGGCCACCCGTGCGTTTGACAAATCAAAAACACTGCCCACCCCGGCATGTCCGGTCCCTTCAATGATCGAAAAATCCTTTTCCCAACTTGTGCGGTCGAAGGAGTGTTTGATGCGGCGGACAAGCGCATCGTGGTTGGCGTGGTTGATGTAGCGGCGGGTGAATTCCGGCTCCACAGCGATGGGGCTCATGTCCTCGATGGGAACCTGCGTGTCATAGGTTTGACGGATCAAAACACTGTCTTCATCAATGCGTTTGCCCTCCACATCCACAAACCTCTGACCCACCGGTTTGATGAAGCCGATGCGTTGAAAGGATTCGCGCAGAGCTCCGTGAAGTCCCAAAGAAATGGTGGTTTTGCCGGTGTTTTGCTCCGTGGCGGCAATAAATATTCTGGGAGTGGAGTGATTCATCCGCAGAAAAAATTACGCGCCGGGCTGAGCATCACGATCGCCCTTCAAGATGCGCTCCGCGTATTTGGCAAGGATGTCTGTTTCGAGGTTCACCTTGTCGCCGGCTTTGAGCTTCCCGAGGTTCGTGGCTGCGCGGGTGTGAGGGATGATCCAGACTGTGAAGCGTCCGACAGCGATTTCGGCCACCGTCAAGCTCACGCCATTGATGGCAACCGAGCCCTTGAAGGCCAGGTAAGGAGACATTGTGGCAGGCAGAAAAAAATCCAGGCGGAGGTCAGGCCCGCTCTCGGTGACCGAAAGGACATCGGTGGGTTCATCAATGTGACCCTGCACAAAATGCCCGCCAAGGCGCCCATCGGCAGCAAGAGCCCGCTCAAGGTTCACGTAATCCCCCGGCCGCAGGCCCCCGAGGTTGGTGCGGCGGAGAGTTTCTTCCAACAGATCAAACACAAGATTCTCCTTGCGATGGGACGAAACCGTGAGGCAGCACCCATTCACGCTGATGCTGTCTCCTGTTCGCACGGATCGGGTGATGCGGTCGGCATTCAAGCTGAGTTGGATGCTGCTGGCGGTGCGGCGCATCCACTGACACGTGCCCATTTCTTCGACAAGACCGGTAAACATAATTGATTAAGATTGGAGAGATTGCACGGGAGACGCAAAGAGGGCTCCCCCGCATTGTTTCAAGAAATCGCGCAAAGGTTCTTTTGCGGATTCGAGGATGGTGTTTTCACAATACGCGACAATCAAGCTGGTACCAAGAAGGTCGGTGAACCCTTCGCTGTGCAACTTTTTTTCAAATCCCGCCGTGGAAACATTCTGTAGCACTATAAACTGGGAGACCCCCAATTCCGTCAAACGGCTTTCCATGGCCTGCCGGTGGGCGGCATCAATCAGGATTTCGATGCGTGTGAGGGTGATCATTGAGGCCAGAGCGTGGTGATAATTTTGAAGAAGACCGGAATCCCCACAAGCACATTCAGAGGAAAAGTGAGGCTGAGAGCCATCGGCACATACAAACCGGGGTTGGCTTCCGGGACGGAGACACGCATGACAGCAGGCACCGCGATGTAGGAAGCACTGGCTGCAAGCAGGGCGAGCAGGAAGGAGTCGCCGACCGGCAGGTTTAAGAACCACGCAATGGCCAATGCAAGGCTCCCGGCGGCAGGAGGGAAAAGCAGGGCAAAAGCAATCGGGAAAGCGCCGGCCTTGCGGATCGATCCGCCGCGTCTGGCCACAGCCATCCCCAAGTCGAGAAGAAACAAACAGAGAACCCCTGCAAAAAGATCCTGGGCAAAGGGGGACACTTTTTTCCAGCCGGCATCTCCCGCCACAAACCCGATGACCAGGCTGCCGAGCAAAAGAAAGATCGAGCCGTTCAAGAGACTCTCAACAACCAGGTGGCCGAGGGTTATGGGTTTGCCGGTGGCTTCCCTGGCGTCCGGCCGCTCCCGTTTGAGAAGCAACATCCCGACAATGATTGCCGGAAACTCCATGAGCGCCAGGGCCGCGATCATATGTCCACCGAACTCCACATTGACCTGCTCAAGAAAGTTACAGGCCGCGAGAAAAGTGACAGCGCTGACCGAGCCGTAGGCTGCCGCAATGGCGGCCGAGTCGGGTGCGGAGAGTCGGGTTCGCAGAATAAAAAATGACACGACCGGCAAGGCGGCTGCAAGCAACAGAGCCGCGCCGAGGGGCAGGGTCACGCTCAGACCAAACCCGCTTTTGGCCAGCGAAGCTCCTCCATGCATGCCAATTGCAAACAGCAGATACAGGGACAAAACCTTGGGTAAAGGAGCCGGGAGCTCCAAATCTGACTTGAAGAGCACGGCCGCCATGCCAAGAACAAAAAACAGAATGGGTGGTTGAAGCAGATTTTGTAGAAGAAGATCCATAGGCGCGAATTTCCGAAACCGGTGCCAGATGCTTGCGGGTTCTGAGGCTAAATCAAAGGCTATTTTAAAATTTGCCTCGATGAGGTTCCTGATACTCTTGTTCTGATGCAGACTGTTTTTTATCTGGGCCCTGAAGGAACTTTTTCGCACATTCTCGCGAGGAAACGCTTCGGGAAACGTGCCCGGCTTGAGGCCTGCGCAACTTTGGAAGGGGTGGTTGAGAGTGCCGTCGCCGAGCCCGGATCCCTGGCTTTGGTGCCTGTGGAAAACTCCAGCGGCGGGACAGTTTATGACAGCATTGATGTTCTGATCCGTCACAGCGGCCATCTCGCGGTTGATGAGGAACTCGCCTTGGACGTGCGGATTGCCTTGCTGCGGAAAGGCTCGTCATCGGTGCAAACCGTCTATTCTCATTTCACCCAGCTCAAGCACCATGCCGGATGGTTAAAAACCAGGTTCCCCAAAGCCCGTCTGAAAGCCGTGGATAGCACGGCCCTTGCTGCCAAGAGGGCCTCACTTTCCCGCGGGGCGGCGGCGCTGGCTTCGCCGGGAGCTGCCGAGATTTACGGGTTGGACGTGGAGGAGATCCCGACCGCAGGCCACTCGGCCAATGTGACGCATTTTTTTCTGGTCAGGTCCGGGCAACCAGTCCCCTACGTTGGGAAATCCCCGAGCAAAACGGCTTTGGTTGTGGCCCTGCCCAATGTCTGTGGAAGCCTGCACGCTTTCCTTGGACCGTTTGCAAAGCTTGGAATCAGTCTTTCCCACATTGTCTCGCGTCCTGTCCCTGGAAAGCCTCAAACCTATGTCTTTTTTGTGGAGATTGAAGGTGATCCCCGCCGTGAGGATGTTCGCAAGGCCTTGAGCTCTGCCGCACGCAAAGCGGAGTCCATGGTTTCTCTGGGATCATTCCCCTGCGGAAAACGATTCAAATCCTAGATTGCAAGCGATGGGGTTTTGGGCTTCATAAGGGGGACATGAAACGCCTTGCTTCTGCTCTTGTTTTTTTATCGCTCGGTTGGCTCAACGCTGAGGAACCGGCGACCATCACAATCCGAAAGGGAGACTCCACAAATATTGCCATCAAAACCCTTGGTGGTGCCAATGGGGCCTCTGCCACGAAGGTTCTTCAAAATGACCTGGAGGTTTCGGGGCTTTTTTCCGTGACGCCTCCCGAGCGGGCAAGCTTCACGGCCAGCGGGTCTGCCGATGGTGGCTCCCTGCAAGGGTTGGTCGTGGACGGGCGGGGCAGCACGGTGTTGCAAAAAACCTATTCCGGCGATCCCCGCCGGGCGGCCCACAGCTTTGCCGATGATATTGTCGAAACCCTCACCGGACAAAAAGGCATCGCGAGCTCGAAGATTGCTTTTGTTTCCACCCGGTCCGGGCGCAAAGAAATTTACACGGCCGATTATGACGGTGCCAACGTTCAGCAACTCACCAAGGACGGGACGCTGAGTGTCTCTCCGTCCATTTCCCCCGACCGCCGCAAACTGGCTTACACCGGCTACCAGAGCGGGTATGCGGACATCTATGTAGTGGACCTCGCCAGCGGCGCCCGCAATCGTGCCATCAAATTTCCCGGCACAAATTCCGGCGCTGCCTTTTCGCCGGATAGTGGACGGTTTGCGTTCTCGGCAAGCCGGGATGGCAATCCGGAACTTTATGTGGCATCGGCCAATGGCAGCGGGGCAAGGCGCCTCACACGCACGCGTGGTGTCGAGTCCTCGCCAACCTGGTCTCCCAATGGTTCCGAAATTATTTATTCCTCCGACGAACGCGGCGGCCCGCAGCTTTACCGCATCAGCGCCGGCGGAGGAACCGGCACGCTTGTGCCAACCGGATATTCTTACGTGACGGAACCCTCGTGGTCACCTGATGGCAAGAAGCTCGCTTTCACGGCGCGAACGGGCGGATTTTCCATCGCGATGAAAGACCTTCAAAGTGGGG
Organism: Terrimicrobiaceae bacterium; assembly: GCA_041738805.1. Taxonomy (GTDB): domain Bacteria; phylum Verrucomicrobiota; class Verrucomicrobiia; order Chthoniobacterales; family Terrimicrobiaceae; genus JAJTZA01. Next base: position 55,361 of record JBGSPC010000026.1, read on the forward strand.
CCAGTAAAATTCTGGCCGATGGAGAAGATCCCGCCTTTGGTGCCAACTCGCGTCATATTGTTTATTCCAGTGGCTCGAGCATCGTCCTCCTGGACACCCAAACCGGCAAATCTTTTCCCGTGATCGGCGGGCTTGGAAAACTGAGCGAGCCCAGTTGGTCACGTTAGCTGGAGATGTTCGGCTACCTGTTTGAGCGGTTTCCCAGTTTCACTCAGACGTTCTGCGCCCGGGAGGTTGCAGCACTTCGTGGCCTGGGGGTTGAAGCTCCGGTGTTTTCAATTCGGTATCCCGGCGAGGAACCGATCCATCAGGCGTTTCCCAACCTTGGCGAAACGACCTACCTGCCTGCCAAATTTGATGACCTTATTGCCAATGATTCCAGCTTCCGGCGAGCGGCCCGGAATGGACAGGAAAGCTTAAAAGCTTTGTGGGGCAGCGAATCAGAAAAGCGCCGGATTCATGAAAGCCTGTGGCTGGAGCGGGCATGCAGGGCAGCCAGGATCCATCACCTTCACACCCATTTTGCAGGCCTCTCGGCGAGGACCGCTTTTTGGCTGCGGCGTCAGGGCGGCCCGAATTATAGTGTCACCGCCCACGCAAATGACATCTTCCGTGATGAGCCGCCGGAGCGCCTTGCCCAGGTGCTCGGCGAAGCCGCGTGTGTTGTGACGGTGAGTGATTTCAGCCGGGACTTTCTTTTGAGGGAACATCCCCATCTGTCCAATAAACTGCATCGCGTTTATAATGGCATCGATATCTCCCGCTTTTCCAGGTCTCCGATTCCTGAGGGGCGGCCGCTCATTGTCAGCGTGGGTCGTGCGATAGAGAAAAAAGGATTTTGCGATTTGATCGAGGCTTGCGGAATGATTCGGGATGTGGATTTCGAGTGTTTGATTGTCGGGGGTGGCCCGTTGGAGGAAAGCCTCAGCGCGCAGATTGTGCAATCCGGGTTGAGCGACCATGTGAAGATTCTCGGGGCGCGATCGGAGGAAGAAATCCGCGACTTGCTCACGAGGGCGAGGCTTTTTGTTTTGCCCTGTATGACAGGGGCGGACGGAGCCATGGACAATCTGCCCACGGTGATCATGGAAGCCATGGCATCAGGGTTGCCTGTTGTTTCCACCACGCTGGCAGGCATTCCAGAAATGGTGGCGGATGGAGCCACCGGGGCACTTGTGCCGGAACGTCAGCCTGCGCTGCTGGCTAACAAAATCCGCGCCTATCTCACAGATCGTAGTTTGGCTGCCGCCCACGGCGATGCCGGATGGGATCGCTGCAAGGACCGTTTTGCCATCGAGCGAACATCCGCCTCTCTCCTCGAAATTTTGCGCAGCTATGGAGCCATCTCTCCCTGACCTCGAGATTCCCCCGTCTTGGCTTTTACCCGGAGCACCGCCCCTTGTTCTCGATGTGGGGTCGCACCGGGGGTCTTTCCTCCTCCCGCTTGCCGAGCAGGAACCCCACCACAACATCCTTGGCATTGAGCGTCAGAAAGAGCGGGTCATTCGCACACGCCGGAAAATCGAGCGCCTCGGGCTGACCAATGCGTGGGCCTCCCGCTGCGGAGGACTGGAGGCCATCAATGTGTTCCCCAACGATACGGTGACCATCATCCATGTGCTGTTCCCTGACCCCTGGCCGAAGCGGAGACATTCCTCCCGGCGTTTGGTGAATCAAATATTTCTTCTGGAATGCCTGCGCATTTTAAAACCAGGGGGACTCCTCCGGTTTGTCACCGATGACCCTCCCTATGCCAGGGATGTGGAAAAAGCCGCATTGACCGTCCCCGCTCTGGAACCCGGGCAGAGCCCTCTTCCGGCCTATCCCCCGAGCGGATTTGAGCTGACGTTTACCCATTTGGAAAAACCCATTCACCGGCTCGCGTGGCGTAAAATTGCCTGTCTTGGTTGATCGTGCGATAAAACCCGCTACGTTCGTGGGGTGACCGGCTGCTTTGACATCAACTTTTTCCGCGCATGATTGCTGTGATTGTGCCGGTTTGCGCCGCCTGCCTTTATGCGTTGGGCTCGCTGGGGATGAAGACCGCCATGGATCGCAAGGCCACGGCCTGGCGGGTCTTGTTGGTGTCAAATATCATCCTCGCCCTCTGGGCCATTCCTTTGTTTTTTATCTTCCCCGGCAAATGGGATGCCACCGGATTTGTGGCGGCGGTCGTTGCGGGGGCCGCGCTTTTTATCGGGCGCGTGTTTTCGGTCAAGGCTCTCGAAATCGGGGACCTTTCCGTGGTGGTTCCATTGTTTGGGATGAAAACCCTCTGCGTGGCTATTTTTTCGCTCGTCTCGGGAACGGGGTCCGTGACTTTGAACCTTGTGTTGGCTGCCGCGCTCGCGTCCGCCGGAGTGGCCCTCTTGCAGCGGGGACCAAAAACGGCTGCGAAGGCCATGAGAAAAGCCATCCTTTTTGCGTTTGCCTCCAGCGTGCTTTTTGCCATCACGGATGTGGCCGTCCAGGGATATGCAAAAACCATGGGCATCGGATTCTTTCAACCGGTGATGCTTATCATGGTCTGCCTTATGCTCCCCCTGCTGGGTCGCCCGGCTCCCGCGCCCGCTGAAGCAAAAAAGCCCCTGCTGGCTGGTTCGGCCGTGATGGGTTTTCACACGACTCTCGTCATCATGACCATTGGCCTCACGGGTCAGGCCACGCTGGTGAATATTCTTTACTCCACCCGATCGCTCTGGAGCGTCCTCATCGACCGGCTCGCCGGTGGCAGGGGGGCCAAAGAATTTCTGATCCCCCGCGCGGCGGGAGCGATCCTGTTAACTGCGGCTGTTATTCTTGCGATGTGGCCGGCGTGACCGGCTCGGGCGCCAGGACCCTCAGTTTTTTTCTCGAGAATCCAAACGTGTAGGGAAGTTCGCCCACGAGCTCCCCATCAACCTCCACGGGCACAAAGTCGCCCGCCGAAAGCCGGAGCTTCCGGGTTTGAAAATACTCCACATCGGGCAACTCAGGATGGGCACCGAAAACAATGGCCTGCATGTAACGGAAAATATCCCAGTGACTCTGGTTTTGAAAAACCATCACGTCCAAAAGCCCGTCATCGAGCCTGGCATTTTTGAACATCGTGAAGGGACCGCCGTAGAGACGCCCGTTTCCCACAAGTACAAAGCTGCCCTCCCGGTCTTCATGTTCCGGGCTATGGATTGTGATGCGCGGCGGCTTCCTTGCGGCAACCTGCGCAAGCGTCAGCAAATAGCTCACAGGGCCAAGAGCCTTCTTGGAATCAGCGGTGGTTTGTCGCACGACCTCGGCGTCCAATCCAATCCCTGCCAACTGAACAAAATATCCGTCATTCGCTTTCGCCAGATCAATGGCGCGGACATTCCCGACCTCGATCACTTGCCATGCCTTGGGCAGACTTCCCATGGGAATCCCGAGCTCCGTGGCAAACACATTCATAGTTCCGACCGGCAAAATTCCAAAGGGCACATCGCTGCCGGCGAGACCGTTCACGACTTCATTCACCGTGCCGTCCCCGCCGGCGGCCACAATGGCGTCATATCCCTGCGTGACACCCCGCCGGGCCAGGGTGTGGGCGTCTCCGCTTTGTTTGGTGAGCCGCACGTGAACCCTCGGGGAAAGGGCATCGATCCTCGCCGTCAGCCGTCGGGCCCGCTCCCCGCGGGCGGCGGGATTAAGAATCACAAGAATACGTCCGGATTTGTTCACACTTCACATTTGCGGGAAGTGCGTTAGCTTCCCTGAGTGCCAAAGATTGCCAAGAAATTTCTCATCGTTGGAGGAGGATTCGCCGGATTGCTTGCGATTGCTCTCCTCGTCGTGAACCTGTACCTCCAATCCGAGGGCGTGCAGTCGCGCATCCAGGTGGCAGCCACGTCGGCGCTGGGTGCTCCCATCAAAACCGGCAGCAGCATTTACACGCCATGGGGCGGATTTGTGATCAATTCGATCTCGGTGCCCAACCCCACAAAAGCGGATGAAAACCTCCTTGAGGCCGATTCCCTGCGGATTCAATTTGCTCTTCTTCCACTTCTCAAAGGGAAGATGCTCATCCGGCAAGTCGTGCTCGCGAACCCGTTCCTCCGCGCCACCCAGGATGAAAATCACAACTGGATTGTTCTCGTGCCACCTCCACCTCAACAAAATATTCCAATCACCGTTCCGGACGGGGCGAGAGGCGTGGGCGGGAAAAGTTTTCAAGTCACGGTTGAGAGCATCCGCATCCAGGGGGCCAAAGCGATCTTTGTGGACACCAAGGGTCGCGTTGTGATGCGGGTCGAGAAGAGTGATTTCTCAGCAAAAATCCATGACGACAAAACCAGCTCCGGCGTTTTTGATATCGGCAACCTGGAGATTGCCGAAGTGCTGAAACCCCGCCGGATCGGAGGACCCTTCACATGGGACGGCAAGACGCTGGACATGCCGGAGATCCAGGGGGGTCTTGGCGGAGGAAAGATCCGTGGCCATTTTCAACTTCTCACCGGGGAGGAACAATCGTTCGCTCTCGGGATGAATATTTCCGGAGCAAAGCTCGAGTATTTGACCAATGATGCCGGCGGCAACGCCAAGGGCACAAGCGGGGAACTCAATGGTCAGATCGATTTGACCGGCGATCCGCGCGATACCAACGCCCTCCAGGGCACGGCGACCCTTTCCCTCGACAAAGCCAAGTTCACCCCCGTGGATTTTTTGGTGCAGTTTGGTCAGATGTTCGGGGTGGACGAACTCCAAAGACTCCAACTCAACGAGGCCACCTCGCAATTCACAATCCATGACGGCCGGGTGAATGTGGAAAAAGTTTTCCTCCAGTCGGAAAACCTCATCCTCACCGGCACGGGAACCGCGGAGTTCTCGGGTGATCTCGACATCGACGCCGCCCTGCTCGTGAACAAAAAACTTCAGCGCAGCCTCCGCGCGGTGATGGGAAAAAACTTTGTGAAAACCGAAGATCCGGAATTCAAAAAACTCGAATTCTCAGTCACCAACACGCTCGCCGATCCGAAAACCGATCTCCTCGACAAATTGGTGGGAGCGAGGGTCGGACAGGACATTGGCGGCCTGCTGCAAAATTTTTTCCGTCCACCCTCGCCCAAAAAAGACAAACCCAAAGAGGAGTCGAAAAATTGAGCTGTCTTCCGGAAAATCGCGGCGCATGAGGGTCATCACAGGAACCGCACGTGGCATCACTTTGGATGCGCCGCGAAGCGGGCTGCGGCCCACGATGGACCGGGTGAGAGAAGCGGTTTTTTCGAGTTTGGGAGATGCCGTGCCGGGCTCGCGGGTCCTGGACTTGTTTGCGGGAAGCGGATCCTTCGGGATTGAGGCCCTGAGCCGGGGGGCGGAGAGTGCCGCCTTTGTGGATTCCGAGCGTGCGTCCTGTGACACGATCCGCCGCAATCTTGCAAGGACACGGCTGACCGGTAACATTCAGTGCATGGACGTGTTCCGGTTTCTTGAGCTTTATGCCATGGAAAGCGCATATGATCTCATCTTTGCGGATCCCCCCTACACCAGGCACGATTCGGAACAGGATCTTAGCGGGCAAATCGCTGCGTCCCAACTCCTAGTCCAGGCCCTGGCCCCTAACGGAACTTTGATCCTTGAGTGTTCACGCGAGCCAGAAAATCACCCGGGCCTCGAACTTCTCAAAATCAAGCGGTATGGCAAAAGCCGGATCGCCTATTTCATTCACGCCACGTGACCACTCTTCTGCGGCTCCTTTACAATCTGGCGTTTCCGGTCGTGCTGGTTTTGATGCTGCCATCGTTTGTGCTGCGGATGGTCCGCCGGGGAAATTACCGTCACAAATTCGGCCAGCGTTTCGGCATTTATTCCCACCGGGTCCTCGACAAATTGCAGGGCCATCGCTGGACCTTCGTTCATGCTGTCAGCGTCGGCGAGGTCATGATCGCGCTCAAACTGATCACGGAAATGCGAAAACAGGAGCCTGATCTGCGGATCGTTCTCTCCACCACAACCTCCACGGGCTACCGGCTCGCCCACCGCCACAAATCCCCGTTGCTGGAACCCATCTACCACCCGCTTGATTTGCCATGGGTCGTCCGTCATGCCCTCAATGTCACCAGCGCCGAGCGACTCATCCTTGTTGAAGCCGAAGTCTGGCCAAACATGATGGCTGCCGCACGGGGGATTCCAAAAATCCTCGTGAATGCCCGCCTCTCCGCGCGTTCTGAAAAACGCTACCATCTCGTCCGGCCCTTCGCCGCCGCGCTTTTTAATCAGTTGGATACGATCTGCGTGCAGGAGCCGGCAGACGCCAAACGCTGGCAATCGCTCGGCGTGAAAGCGGAAAAGATCCGAATGACCGGCAGCATCAAATTTGATCCGGATCCCCCCGCTTCCGCAGCGCCTCAGCGGGATTTTCGAGAGGTGCTGGAGGCCTTTGGAATTTCTCCCGAGGCTCCCGTTCTTCTTGGCGGGAGCACTTTCGATGGAGAGGAAGTTTTGCTTGCCGGGATTACCCGCAACCTGCAAACCGAATTTCCCGGCCTGTTCTTAATTCTGGTCCCGCGTCATGCCGAACGCAGCCCGAAAATCGTTTCCCAACTCACCGACCGCGGATATTCCGTGGCACTCCGCAACGGGCCACCCCCTGCCACCCCGCCGGAAATTCTCCTCGTGAACACCACGGGAGAGCTGAAGGATTGGTATGCCTGCGCCACGGTGGTTTTTATCGGCAAAAGTCTCACTGCCCACGGCGGGCAAAATCCTGCCGAGGCCGTCGCTGCCGGGAAACCCGTGCTGTTCGGACCCAACATGCAAAACTTTGCATCCCTGACCCGCCAGATGCTTGAGGCCGGCGGTGCGGTCCGCGCCAGTTCCGGCGAAGAACTTTCCTTGGAGATTGCCAGCATTCTGTGCACGCCCGGCCGCGCAGAGGCCATTGCCCAGGCGGCCTCCAGCGCCCTCGATGTCCACAAAGGGGCCACCAAAAGGACGGTGGCGGAGATTTTCCGATGACACGAAAAGCCCGCGCCGCAGAGCTCCTTCGCCTTCTTCCGGAGATCTACCCGGAAGCCCATTGCGAACTGGATTTTCGCAATCCCCTCGAACTCCTCGTCGCCACGATCCTCTCCGCCCAATGCACCGACAAACGGGTGAACATCGTGACCAAGACTTTGTTCCAACGCTGCAAAACCGTGGAAGACTACGCCGCCATTCCGCAGGAGGAATTGGAGACCATCATTCACTCCGCCGGCTTCTATCGCAACAAAGCCAAAAACCTGCGGGCCATGGCTGCCGCCCTGATTGCCAATCACCACGGCGAAGTCCCCCAAACCCTCGAGGCCCTCGCCGCCTTGCCCGGCGTCGGACGCAAGACCGCCAATGTCGTCCTCGGCAATGCGTTTGGAATCAATGCCGGCGTTGTGGTCGATACCCACGTCGGCCGCCTTTCCGGCCGCCTCGGTCTGACCACTCACACCGATCCCGTCAAAATCGAAAGCGATCTGGCCAGGCTCTTCCCCCGTGACTCATGGACCGACCTCAGCCACTGGCTCATCTGGCACGGACGCCGCCGCTGCATGGCCCGAAACCCCGACTGCCTCCACTGCGAACTCCAATCGTTCTGCCCATCATTCCGGCTTCTGGTCAAACGCCAATAAAGTGTGGGTCCTTGGTGCCCACCGGCTTTTCCTCTCCAAGCCACAAATGGGCAGGCAAGGGACTGCCCGGCCCTACCATCTAAGGGGCGCTTCGCGCTTGCGCCAGCTCGTTCTTCCCCGGGTAGGGCGTGTCAGTCTCCTCCTTCGCCAAGGCTTCGGCGGGTCAAGCCTTGACCGCCCACTTTTTTCTTCCGACTGGCCCCTTGACAAGTATACCCTTATAACGTTACACGTTACATGTGATACCTGCCAATGCCCATCCTGGAGAAATCCTGCTGGAGAACTACCTCAAGCCCATGGGCATTTCCCAAAATGCCATGGCGCGTGCCATTGGCGTGCCCCCTCGAGCGGTGAACGAAATCGTGCTCGGTCGGCGCGCGATCACCCCGGCCATGTCGATTCGCTTCGGTGCCTTCTTCGGTCAGCCCGAAAACTTCTGGTCCACCATTCAGATGGATGCTGATTTCCACGCTTTGGCTGATGATCGCAATCGTCTCATTGTACAGATCCGGACGGCTTCTGACCTGACCGCTGAAAGACCGCCCGGGGCCTCGACCGGGACGACACATGAAGAGCCAGGTTTCTTCCAACTCCCCGTTGAGAATTTATAAGCTACTGCCACAACCTCCAGGATTTATTGGGAAGTCGCCGTGGGCATGGGCGCAGAAAGCGCCTGCCGCCATGAGGCAAGGCGGGCTTGGAGTTCTTCGGCTTTGGCGGGCTGCAACCCGGCGAGGTTGTGTTGCTCGCTGACATCGTCCTTCAGGTTGTAAAGTTCGAGGGACCCATCTTCGAAGCGCTCGATCAGCTTCCAATCGTCATTAACCAGCATGCTGGAAGGCGTGATGCGGAATCCGCTTTTCATGGGTTGGTAGCCGGGGAAATGCCAGAAGAGATCCCGGCTCGTCATGGGAGCGACCGGATTGGAGGACTGACCGGCCAGCGAGACCCCGTCCAGAGGAAGACCCGCCGGAGGATCGATACCGGCCCATTCGAGAATGGTGGGGAAAAGATCCACAAGATGAACGGGCCGGTCGTTTTTTGTTCCGGCAGCCGTCGTGCCTGGCGAACGCACAAGCATCGGCACACGAACCCCGCCTTCATAGAGCCAGCCTTTGCCTTCCCGCAAGGGAGGCTGCGCGGTGATGCCCGTTTGCCCCCCGTTGTCAGAGGTGAAAATAATATGCGTTTTGCCCGCCAGCCCCAATCGATCCACCGCATCGAGAATCCTGCCAACGCTTTCATCCAGGCTTAGGATCATGGCAGCATAACCGGGATCCTTTTGCTCGCCATCAGGCGGCTTTGCAGCAAACGCTTTTCGGAGGTCCTCTCTGGCCTCAATCGGCACATGGACCGCGTAATGCGGCAGGTAGAGGAAAAACGGTCGCTCCCGGTTTTTTTTCATGAAGCTGATGGCCTCATCGGTGAGGCGGTCGGTCAGATATTCACCGGGCGGCCCATCCTCGATCGTCGGGATCCGGTAAGGGCTGAAATAGGTCGGCGGGGTCCCCCCATGGAAACCCGCCACGTTCAGCCCGAAGCCCTGACTCTCAGGCCCGTTCGGCCCACCGCCCAGATGCCACTTCCCGATGAGCGCGGTGGCGTAGCCCTGCGCTGACAGCACCTCGGCCAATGTCACCGCCTCAGTCCGCAGGTCTTGAACGTTGGGAACCGGCACAAGCTTCTGCCGGGCCTTGTCGCCACGGTCCGATTCTCCCACCATGAACACCCCGGTCCGCGGGCTGTATTGGCCGGTGAGCAGAGCCGCCCGGGAAGGAGCACAACTCGGACACGCATAAGCCCGCGTGAATTCGACACTCTGACCCGCCAGCCGGTCCAAATGGGGTGTCTCATAATAGCGGCTTCCCCGAAACCCCGCATCTTTCCACCCAAAATCATCTGCAAGGATCACGATAATATTCGGGCGCTCAGGTACGCCCGCCCCGGCGATCAGCGGTGCGCCACAGGTCAACGCCATCATCGAAACAGCTGTGAGGGGAAATCGCCTCATCCCGGGCTTAACTGACGTCCCTCCGGTCATGGCTTGTTCATAACGCACGAACTTATCAACCCATTGATCAGATGTCAAAGCCCATAATCGCCACTCGCCACTCGCCACTCACCACTCACCACTCACCACTCGCCACTCGCCACTCGCCACTCGCCAATCAGCACTCAGCACTCAGCACTCAGCATTCGGCATTCGGCCGCCACCCGGCAAAATTCTTCCCCCCTCCCCCAGCCAATGTCCTACCCCCTGTTGTAGGTTTGGCGCTGTATGAACAAACAACTTACCGAAATTGCTTTTATTCTCGACCGTTCCGGGTCCATGCAGAGCCAGTTGGAGGCTGCCATCAGCGGATTCAACACATTCCTTCGCGATCAGCGCGAAGCCCCGTGCGAAGCCCGCTTCACCCTTGTGCTTTTTGATGACCGTTATGAGGTCCCGTTTCAAGCGATCCCGATCACCGAGGCGGTGGAGCTCGACACAACAACCTTTGTGCCACGGGGTTCGATAGCGTTGCTGGATGCGGTGGGCCGCACGATTGACGAGCTGGGGAACCGTCTCTCGGGGACACCCGAAGAAAACCGCCCGGGCCAGGTCATTATCGCCATCCTCACCGATGGCCTCGAAAACGCGTCGGAGAAATACTCCTGGAAAGATATCTCGCTGAAGATCCGCCATCAGCGTGACACCTACCGCTGGGAATTTCTGTTTCTCGGCGCCAATCAGGACGCCATCGCCACCGCCGCGCAAATGAATATTGCCGTCGGCGGTGCCATGTCCTTTGTCCATGACTCCCATGGCACCTCATCCGCCCAGAAGGCCATGAGTCGGAAAGTCCGGGCCATGCGGGTTGCCGCCTCCGGCCAGACCATGAGCTCCTCCCTGCGCGAGGACTTTATGGTGCCGCTGTCCCAACTTGGCGAAGAGGAAGACCGGAAAAGCCGCGATCAGGAAAAAGGAACATGACGCATTCCCACCCACCTGATCCAACCGCATCCCGCGCCGCGGGTTCTGCTGGAGGGAAGCCATCTTCCCGTTTTCAGTTTTCAGCAATCCATCAATCCAAAATTCACGTGTCCACAGAAGCCTTGGCGGCGGTGGTAAATTCATAATCCCATCCTCCTTGTCCGCCGGATTGGGCTGTGATAAGAATTCCTCCTGCCGCTTCTTCCGAATGAACCGCCCGAGACACATAGGCCACGAGTTGCGATCAATCATGGGAATTGGACATTTATCAATCCAACGGACATGGAAATTGATATGTTCTGGGGTCCGCCCCCTTTGGCTGTTACATATCTCGCAAGCCGCTTGTGCTCCGTTTTTCGCGACACTCCAAACTTCTCACACAGCTCGCTCACCGCAAAGTGACCGCTCTCCATTACATTCACAAATCTCTGTGTCTCTTCCATTGGTAAGACGTTTTTCCAGGGCATTTTCTCACCCTATCCTGTTACCAATGTCCCCGGTTTATTTGTTACCCATCTGCCCGGTCCGAACCATGCCGTGAGTCCAAAATTCCATCTCCTTTATGCTAACCTCCATCGATCACCTCCGTCGGCTAATCAGGGCCACCATTCAATCCAAGCACCGCCAAGGCCACATCACCGAAGGCCTTGAAGCCCGGCTCGCCGCGCTGCCCGACAGCTACGACGCGCTTCACGCCTTTGCGTTGACTCTGCTCAATCTTCCCTTGCGCTCGGACTGGCCCCACGTCGAGCCCAGCGACTGGGTCGGCATCGAGGCCGAGTCCGCGCCCGACCGCCCGCGCGGTATTTGGCGTTCCATCGACCTGGCCGACGCCGCCGCCCGAGCCGAGGCCGGGTTCCTCGGTTCAGTCTGCGGATGCATGCTCGGCAAGCCCATCGAAATTGACCCCACTTTGGCCGAGATCCGCACAGCCCTCGAAGCCATCGGCGAGTGGCCGCTCAACGACTACATTTCCCTCCGCACCAAGATTCGCGGCAAACACGAGTTCAACGGCGACCAACTGCTCACCGTGCGGGAAAACCTGCGCTTCGTCGCGCCGGACGATGACATCAACTACACCTTGCTGGGCATGACACTGCTCGAGCGGCAGGGCGTCGGCTTCACCCACGGACACCTCGCCAATCTTTGGCTGCGCAACGTACCCACGCTTTTCACCTGGGGCCCGGAGCGCAACTTCACCTCGCGTGCCGGCCTACGTTTCATCGTCGATCCCGAGTGGGAAAACATCGGCAGCCATACCTTCGACGACATCACCGACATCCTGAATCCCGCCGACGAGGCGTGCGGCGCCATGATCCGTGCCGACGCCTACGGTTACGCCGCGCCCGGC
>JBGSPC010000039.1:0-2232 GCA_041738805.1 Terrimicrobiaceae bacterium
CTTGGGTGGTCTCCATCGAACCGGCACCAGGCTCCGAGGCAGGAACAGGCAGCACAGAGGGGATGAGAGCTGATAATACCAATGGGAGCACTCTTCTCACTGCCTTTACCCGCCCGCAAGCTTTGCGTTGTATGAGACCAAAAAGTCGGAATCATCGAGCAGGGAACAAAGCCTGTCCGCTGCGGACGCAGACTTGAAACGACCCAGGCAGTGGATGGCATCCAAACGGTCAATCCATTCCTTGTCCTTGGCACCGGCAACAGACCAGACAATATCTTCCATGGTGCCGTCTTTCGTGAGCTCGTAAATCGCGGTAGCGGCAACGGCGCGAATTGACGGCATCGTCTCCTTCTGCAGAAGGGCCCGCAACCGCGGCACGCTTTCGGAAACGCCCAGGTGTGCCATGGCGCGGATCGGCCAGTCATCACTCCCATCGAGTTTTTCGATGAGTTGCCTGACAGCTTCCTTCTTCTCCCCGGGACTCAATGCATCCAGCAAATCGGACGGGAACCCATCCTTCCGCTGTGGCCAAGAAGCCGCCTTCAGAAAGTAAGTCTCAAAAAGGGTCCAAGAGGAACTCATCACAAGCTGAAGCCGACTCTCGAATGCCGTCTGTCGCCAGGCCTGGTGCCTGTCAAATTAAGGGGGTGGCCCTCTTGCATAACTGAAGAGCCAATCCCCAAGGGTCTCTCATCATAAGGAGGAAAGAGCCGTCATCCAGATGAGTCTCTCCCACGAATGTGGCTCCGGCAGATAGTAATCTCTTGGAATCAGAAACCGGATCAGAACTGGCAAACGCAAGGTGGAGAATCAATGGGTCAATAGATTTGTAATCCGGAACCTTATCCGGCGGATTGCAGTATATCTCAAGAATCGTTGAGTCAGAATCAACGAGGAAATGAGTTTGGACCGGAATGGGAATATGTCGGATGATTCGTAACTGCAAATGCTCCGAATACCACGCGGCAAAGGCCACAGGGTCGGACACATTCAAGGCAATATGCTCAAGTTTCATAAACGAAATGACCAAGTGATGATGGCTTCATGATGCGTGAAAATCGAGCGGAAACAGTGGGGCAGAACGCGTCACTCCTTTAATTTAAACCTTTCTCCGGATCAGATTACAAACTCTGGTGGGATGGGTGTATTTGCTGGCTTCGCAGCAATACACCCTTTGCCGTTAGCCCTTTTTTTAACCAGATGGGACGAGGATGAACTGTATTCCTATCGAAGAACAATACTTTTTGAACTCAGCCATATCTTCCTCTGAGGAGAGGAGGGGTTCGCCTCCCATTCGTTTGCAACTCGGTGCCCACTTCAGGATCGAGCCTTTTGGGAATGTTGCTATTCCCTTCTTCAGCGCATCGACAGACCGAAATGCCACTTCCCCAATTATGAACACATATTCTGGCTTGTCTGCGAAAGTATCGGCATATTGTGCAAATCTGATTTCGTAAGTTATCGGGGCAGAGTCCTGCGCCATCATCTTTGACGGAACACATACCAAAAAAAGGCAACAGATGAACAGCGGTGGTCTCATATTTCTTGGCTAGACTTTATGGTTGCGGACCCGGTTTGAGCTGCGACCTGCGGCCTTGAAAAAAGGCGGTGTGTTTGTCGTTCTATTACCGCGGGCTGCCCGTGAGGGCCTATCCGCAAGAACGGCTCCGTACTGAGCGGAGATTCGTTCTGAATCATCAACATGAAGCATGCGAAGCAACAGCCAAGCGCAGCGCGACAGTTTGCCCCGTAGAGGCAACCCGAAGGGCGAGCGCGAAGCGTGAGACAAACACACCACAATGAAAAAACTACTGTATATCGGCCTTGATGTCCACAAAGAGTCCATCTCCATCGCAGTCGCCGAACCCGGCCGCAACGGGGAAATCCGCTCCTACGCAAAAATCAATAACAGCGTTCATGCCATGGAGAAGATCATCTCCCGGCTGCGCAAGCAATAGCTGAAGTGCTTTGCGTCGCCAGGCGCTCATATTCTCTGCGAACGTCCCGCATGACCTGCCCCGGAAAGCTGGCGGTCGGGGTGCTTCAGCAGCCCGAGTGCCAGCTTGTAGGGGTTAGGTCGATGCGCCCGTTAGCTTTCATTTTTTCCAGGTCAATGCAAGCCGTCGCTGTTCCTTTGCGCAGTCGGGCGATCAGTTTGTCGACGGCGTGCAGGCTGTTGCTCATCTTTCCGAGACTGCGGATTTCGCCGGTTCGACCGGATTCCGCGACTGC
>JBGSPC010000045.1:0-11602 GCA_041738805.1 Terrimicrobiaceae bacterium
CCAACCATCCTCGCTCGGGACGAGCGACAAGACCGTTACTCCATCCTTTCTGGCCCGGGTTCCTTTTCGTGGCTTTCGCGCCTTTCGCGGGCGCTCCTCTGCTCCTATTTTACAAACGGTCCGAATGGGTTGCCGTTCTCATCCCCTCTCACGTCCTGCCCTTTGGATTAGGCCTCGATTTCAGGATCAGGCGCTATGCCGCGACGAGTTCCACGCGGGGCACAAACCCCAGTTCAGCAAGAATCTCCTCACAATCTTCCCAGGCCAGGCCGAAAGCACGGACATCCGCCACTCCGAGGCGGGCAACAACCCGCGCCAGCAGTGCGGACTCGCGTTCGTCAAAATCACCTTCCATCAAGGCGTCTTCCGACCATTCCACCAACCCGGCCAGGGTGATCTCATGGCGAAGATAGGCCCCGATTTTTCCGGCGACGTGCTTTTTTGTGATCGTCATTCTTTTTTGAATTTACACTTTCTTGTGCCCTTTATCCAGCGGGTATTTCTCGTGAATTTCAACGAGTCGTCCCTCCTTGTCGTAAATCTCCTGCCAGAATCGAATGGTTTCCTCCTCGGCATCCACTTCCTTGTTGTATGTCGCGAGCCAACCGAACCGAACCGCCCCCTCACCTCCAAACGGTAAAGCCGTGCACCGCCGGGCAAATCCTCCCATTGTCCGAACTTCCTTTCGTTTTGTGTTCGCTTGCTCAAATCGCGTGCTTCAGCTTGCCGGAACCTCTCATTCCAACCAATCAACCTCAAGCAAGGAAATCACCAACATTTGGAACCCTGATCCCTGTTAAACACCAATTTCACGAATCGACGGAGACCGGAAGATTGGCCCGCGAAACACGCAAAACACACGAAAGCCGGAGGGATGGACAATGCGTCGTGCCGCCATCCGCCTCCGGCAAGCCTTCCGGCGTGACAAGGCAGCGGGAATTGATCACGAGGAGTTGACCACTAATGGACACTTATCTGAACGACCCAATGGGGTCCTTCGCCAATTTGTCAGAGACGAACCGAATTGTCCGAGGAGGAGTAGATGCGGGGGATCACATGTGATCCGGGTCTGTTTGACAATGCGATCACGCAACCGGGCTTGCAGAGTCGCATTTCCAGACAGCCCCCCGAACCGGCAAGTCGGTTCCCGCATCTTCTCCTCCCACCGCCATTGCGGTGGGAATATTGCTTACATCAGTGGTTAAAAGAAACCTAACCATCCTCGCTCGGGACGAGCGACAAGACCGTTACTCCATCCGGTTTTTCATCCCTGGTCATCCGAGCAATTTGACGGCGGTATTGGGAAAAATTTTGGCCGTCCATCTCCAGCTTCGCCTCCGGTTGTGGTTAAAAAATGCTTGAGGATCTTATTCCACAAACGGCCCGAATGGGTTGCCGTTCTCATCGGTGATCGTGCCGTCCGGGTGAACCGTCACCGGGACCACGTATTCCTCGACCGTCATCGCATCATCGAATTCCCGCTCCCCGTCCAGAAACTGTTGAATCCAGATCGACTAAAAACCACGAATCGCTCGAATAAACACGAATAACGGAACTCAGAAAAATTCAACATTCATAATTCAAAATTTAAAATCTCCCGAAGTCTTCCTCATCGCTCACAGCCGGAACGGGGCCTTGAAAAAATGTGTCGATAAAAATGCAGAAGCCATTCCGCGTTCGGCTCTCTTGGGAAGCGCTCATTTTTTGGATCCATCTTCCATCTTCCAAATCCTCTCCGCGGTGATACTATCTCCTCCCATGCCCAGATGGACCCGCGTTCTGATCCCCGTCGCGTTAACTTTACATCACCGCACGTCGTTTGGGCTGCAGCATGAGTCGTGTCCGCAGATTGTCGAATTTGCGGCGCAGATGGAACGAACGCCGTCCGCTGTTGCGATAAAAGTGAATAATTTCACTTCAGAAAAAAAGCACACCTCATGAAGCTTTCGCAGGATTCCATTATTGAGCCCCGAAAGATCTCCCACTATTTATTGCGGCGACTGGAGGATAGCGACAAATCCGCATTCCTTGCCATGGCTGGTTACAGCAGAGAAAACAGTGAAAGACTTCTGGATGACATTCGCTCGCAGTTGCTCCCTCTGAATGCCCTTCGAATTGGGCCCTTCGACTATGGTGTAAAATATGCGATTCGAGGCGTGCTGTCAGGTCCCAATGGTCGCAGGTTGCGTGTGGTTTCGATCTGGGCTACCTTAAAATCAACTGGCGAAACCCGCTTCATCACGTTATATCCAGACCCATCGTGAAATTCCCGCTCTATACCCGCGTCGCTCTCAGCGAAGATTTCCCGCAGGAGAATCTTCGACGGGGAGACATTGCCACCGTGGTGGAATACTACGAAGGACGCCAGGGTCAGGAGCCGGGCTACGAGTTGGAGGTATTCAATGCCTTGGGTGACACGTTTGCGGTGGTAACAGTCCTCGAATCGCAAGTCGAATCCCTTCGCAAAGACGAGCTCCTCAGCGTCCGATCTCAAGAGTGCGCTGCAGCTTGAAGATTGCGCCTTGAGCCGAGGCCGGTAAATCCACCTCTCCCTCCACTAAAGCTACGGAGGACAGGTCCGCCTCCGGCAGGCCTTCCGGCGTGACAAGGCGGCGGGAGCACAGGGGAGTTTTAAGTTTTAAGAATTAAGTGTTAAGCGAAAAGCACACATATTAACTGTTTTCAGTTTACGGGGACGAAATCTATCCGGCCTCCGTTTTCGGGTTTCCGGTTTTCCAAGCATCCTTTTTCCTTCATCCCTCAACCTTTCGCTTTAACTCCATCCCTTCCCGCCCGGGTTCCTTTTCGTGGCTTTCGCGTTTTTTGCGGGCGATCCTCGGATCCTATTTCACAAACGGCCCGAATGGGTTGCCGTCCTCATCGGCGATCGTGCCATCAGGGTGAACCATCACCGGGACCACGTATTCTTCGACCGTCATCGCATCATCGAAATCCCGCTCCCCGTCCAGAAACTGTTGAATTCGTGTCATCGCGTGATCGGCGATTTCCTTCTGTGCCTCCACCTCGGTTTCAAAGACCACGTATTTGTCTGCTTCATCGCTCACAGCCGGAACGGGGCCTTGAAAAAATGTGTTGATAAAAATGCAGTAGCCATCGCGCGTTTGGGCCTGTGGGGAAGGGTTCATTCCTGCGCCTCCAACTGAGATTTCATTTTCCGGATGATCAACCGGTATTGGTCCGCAATCGCGTCGGCTTCGGTCGCGTCACTGCATTCTTCAACAATAAAAACTTCGTCCTCCGGCATGCTGCCCGCCCTCAGGAATTCCGCAGTTCTCTCCCAAGATTCTGCCCGGATGACCAGCCCATCCAGAACCTGCCCCACCTCGTTTTCAGTCAGCGTGATTGTGCAATCTTTACCCATAGTGGGTATGATTACCTGGCCAGGATTGAATGAATTGGCAACGTGATTTTTTCTGCTAGCCGCAGCAAATGCCAGATATTCCTTCTGGTCGATCCCTCGAAATCTTCATAGTTTCGGAACGATGGCCAACTGGACCCGCGACCAACTCCTCGCTGCGCTCAATCTCTACCATCGCACGCCCTTTGGTCGGCAACACAAAACCTATTTACCCATTGTGGAGCTGGCCGCTCTCATCGGGCGGACACCATCTGCCGTCGCGATGAAACTGAACAATTTCACATCCCTTGACGAGGCAGAATTGGAGCGTGGGGTCGTGGGTCTGAGTGGTGCGAGCAATGCAGACCGAGAGATTTGGGCGGAATTCGATGGACGCATGAATGAACTCGCCGAAGAGTCCGAAGCTGCCCTGGAGCGGCTATCCAAAACAGAAGCTGGTCTCAAGATGGAGAAGGAGCCAGTTCCTCCAAACGGTCCCAGCGAATCCACCGCAACTGTAAAAATCCGACGCCAGCAAACATTCTTCCGGAAGGCGGTTCTTGGTTCCTATGGCTTCCGCTGCTGTATCACGGGCAACCCAGTTCCCGAACTTCTACGGGCGAGCCACATTGTCCCATGGTCGCAGAGCGAGGCACACCGTGCCAATCCACGCAACGGACTTTGCCTCGCTGCAACCTTCGATGCAGCCTTTGATCGCGGCCTGTTCACCCTCGACGATAGTTGCCGCATCATCATCAGTCCCCGACTGAAACATTTTCTCCCAAACCCTGAACTCGAACGCTCCTTTCTAGAAGCCGAAGGCCGTCAAATCACCTTTCCGGACAAAAACCTTCCCGACCTGCAATTAGTGGCACAGCATCGAACACTCTTCGCGACTAAATCCGATGTGTGAATATCCATGGGGAAAGGAGACTTTCGGGATAGACCAAGCACGCGAGCGGGCCGGCTACCCGATGCCCTTGCGCTCAGGCCTCGCTGTTGTCATGAGCGCTGCAAGAGTCATCGCTCGCGTCGCGGTATGAGTGCAGGGATATTCTCATCGATGGCTCCTGAAATGAGCAGAGTGTCACACGACACGGGCAGCTTCGAATAGCTCAGCTGGCACAGGATAAGAGAGATCCCAGACCATGGAAATCGGCCGGTTGCTTTCGTAGCTACAAAGGCGAGCAGCCGGACCGAGAAAAATAAAAGGAGAAGTTTCACCCTCAATTCGTTTATCGAGTCGGGCAAAGAAAAGCACGGTGTAGTCGCGGGCTTGGAAGTGTATATAGTTTTGCCCGGCTTTGCTCGCCTGCGTCGTAGCAGCTTGGCTCTCCCAGTGAAGCCTCGACCGACTGATCAGGTAATCCTTGTAGCGGGTGGTCGGTGCAAAATCCTTCTCCTCTTTGCGAAAGGTCACCAGATGGATGTAGGTCTTGATATTCTCCAAATGGATGACGCCCACGCCTGCCGTTCCCGAGCTCCCGATGTCAGCAAGCCCATATGCTGATTTGATTTCAGAAAATCCGTAGGATGAGTGGAGATGGAGGGTAACATTTCCGGGGAGCACTAGTGGAGTCGTCGGGTATGGGTGACTGCTTTGGCGCCATTCCGCTACCTCGATCATATCCGCGTTGGAGGCTGGATTTCGCCGCCATTTGGCGAAAGAGTCCGAGTAAGTAGCCAGTTCCTCACCGACTCCAGGCCTTCCCCACAACAGGTAATGAAGCGCCGCACTCTCAGAATCGGAAAAACCAAAATCAGCGACCTCCTCTGAAACGGTTGAAGTGCTCAGGCGAATCATCTGGTTCAACCGAACAGGGTCGGTGCGCAGACTGATCCTTCGGAGAGCCTTTCGCGCATCATCTAGGTCGGGATCTGTAACCGGCGCTTGATGGCGAGCCATACTCTTCCACTCCGACCAGGTTTTATTTCGCAGGATTTCCAGAGGAGTGAGTGCCGTTGCGTCCACGAAGTTGGCGAAACTCAGAGGTCGCCCGGTTTCCAACTCAAATGTTCGGATCACCTCGGGAATAAAGGTATTCAGGTTTCCGAGGCTCTGGCGGATATTGTTCAGAATGCGCTCGCGGGCTACCCGCTCGAGTTGAATGCTGCATCCTGGCGGCAAGTTTGGGAAATCTCGTTCGATTTCCTGGTCGATCCGGCGGCGTTGCGTTCTGAGCAGCGCGCTGAATTTCCGATCCATTCGATATTTACGGTGAGCTTGCCCAACGAAATCAAGGACAGTGAGGCAGTCTTTTTCCGGGGCATGACGGAGGCCGCGTCCGAGTTGTTGGAGAAAGACAGTAAGGCTTTCCGTCGGCCGCAGAAACATAACAAGATCTATCTCTGGGATATCAACTCCCTCACTGAATATATCGACGGTGAAAAGAAAGGTGGTTCTCCCTTCCCGAAAGTCGCGCACCCTTCTATCGCGCATCTCGCGGGGAGTATCGCCTAACACCTCCTCTGCCCGTAACCCTGCTTCACGGAATTTCTCTGCCATGAAGCGAGCGTGGCGGACGCTGGCACAAAATCCCACCGCCCGCGTGCATGTGAGATCCGGCTGGTAGCGGTGGATGCTTTGCAGAATCAGGTCGAGTCGCTCCTGTGCGCGGAAGTGATCCCCGGTGTAAACTTCGGTCAGTGCGTTGACATCATATTGCCCATTCCTCCAGAAGCGCTCTTCGGAGACGTCAACCGAATCAGCGACACCGAAATAGTGGAATGGGCATAGGAGTTTCTCTTCAAGTGCCTCTGGCAGCCGGATTTCCGCAGCAAAACGATGATCGAAGTCTGGCAGGATAGAACTGCCATCCATCCGTTCCGGCGTGGCCGTTAGCCCGAGTAGAATTCTGGGCAAAAAATTGATGAACAGCGGGCGGTAGCTCGAGGCGATTCCGTGGTGAGCCTCATCAATGATAATGACATGGAAATGCTCCGGCCCGAGATTCTGCCAGAGTTGGCGATTGGCCAGACTTTGGACGGATGCGAAGACATGATTCCATTCAGTGGGAACCTCACCATCCACCAGCAGTTCCCCGAAGTTCTGGTCGCGCAAAATGGACCGGAAACAGGCGCGGGCTTGCTGGAGAATCTCCTTACGATGAGCGACAAAAAGGAGGCGTGAAGCATCGGGTTTTTCACGCCGGATACTGGCGTAGTCGAAGGCTGCCATGACTGTCTTCCCCGTTCCAGTGGCAGCAATCACGAGATTTCGAAAAGAACCAGCCTGCCGGGCAGCGATAAGGGCTTCGAGAATCCTCTCCTGAAATGGGTAAGGACGGATATCCGCGAAGAACATGGGACCGCCTCCGCGATCAGAGCGATTGGCAAAGCTAATGGCTTCGCGGAACCTTGCAGACTGGCTCTGGTCGTAGGGAACGAATTCCTCACGCGACCAATAGGTTTCAAACTCTGCGGAAAAGCGCTCCATGATATGAGGCATGTCCTGCGTCGTCACTTTGACCGTCCATTCAAGACCGCTGGTCATCGCCGCGCGAGACATGTTAGCGGAGCCGATATATGCTGTCGAAAATCCACTCCTGCGGACGAGGTGGTAGGCCTTTGCATGAAGACGCGTGCGTTCAGTATCGTAGGAGACCTTGACTGAAAAGCGCGGCTTGGATGCCAGCCACTCGATCGCTTCGGGATCGGAAGCTCCCATGTAGGAGGTGGTGATAATCCGAACATCCACGCCGCGCTCAGAAAGATTTTCGAAGGCCGGCACAAGCAGGCGAAGTCCAGACCACTTGATAAAGGAAACAAGGATGTCCACTCGATCCGCGCTCATCATTTCGGCGCGCAGTTCGTGTTCGAGTTGAGGATCATCTCCTGAACCAGTGAGAAGGCTACTGACTCTCAACGAAGTCTCGGGGCGTGGCAGGGGGGCTCCATTGTCATTCGCGCGAACCTCTTGGAGCAGACTTTTTGATCGATTGAGAATTTTCTTTCGCTTCGTATAATCCAGCCCATCTTCCGCAGATAGAAGGTCGATCAGGCTGTTGATGATAGCCACGCGCTTCTCAGGCTTGGAAATGGGCAGCGCTTGATGAAGGAGCTGAGCAAGAAACTGGCTGTATGTATGAGGGCTGCTTTCGTCGTCGATCTTGACAAGGGTCGCGATGAGGTCGGGCCGGCATTCCAGCATTACGCCCAATTCCTCATCAAGCACTTGCTCGTAGAGACCGACGTGGAGTTGGCTTGCAGTTGACATCCTCAATCAAGGTGCGAGGTAACTGTTTAAACTATCAAGGATGGGAAGGTCGGCGGGTGCCCATATCAACTCCCTTGCTTCGTTCATGTTCACCCACAGGCTTGCAGTATGCTCAGCCAAGTGGATTTGAGGGAGATCCTCGCAATAAGAAAGGAATGGAAGAAGCCGGACGGTGGCGAAATCATATGCATGGGTATTGGGAGGCAAGGGTTGGAGAGAATTGACTTCGAGGTGAAGTTCCTCGCGCAGTTCGCGGCGGAGGGCAATCTCCGGACTTTCTCCGCTTTCCACCTTTCCTCCCGGAAACTCCCAGTGGTTTCCGAGTGTTTTATGGGCGGGTCGAAGCGTTGTAAGAAATCGTTCTTGAACGCTGACAAGAACAAGACATGCGACATCAATAGAAACCGTCATTTGATGAGTTCCTGTGTGTTTAAATATTTCACGGAATGAGGAAACCTATACAATTCCGCCTTTATTGGCCAGCTCGCGTTCGCTTTTCAATTCGCTGAAAAGAGAACCGAAGCCTGCTCAAGGGCACGGTGTTTGAGTCTTTCGTCGTCTCCGAAGCGGATGCTGTTCATCCGTTGCCAGGGCGTCGTGAAGCGGGAGACGAGACGGTCCTCCAGTTCGGTGACTCCCTTGTAGGCCGCCCAGGATGAGTTGGTATTCCACGCTCTTCCTGTCATTGGCCAGTGATCGTAACGAACCGGTTCAGAAACTCCAGATTTTCGGAGCGGCTCTGGAAGGTTTTTGAGCCAGACGGTGGCGAATGATCTCCCCTGGGCGCTATTTTTCATCTTCTCACTGAGTGGTTTTGGCTGGGTCATGGGATGAGGGAGGTTTAATTTTGGATTTTGAATGATCCGCCTGCGCCAGGCCCTTCGGCGAGACAAGTGAATTTTGGATGGGGGGAAAGCCAGACCGGAGGCAGTTCGCGGGTGCCTTTGTGTCAGATCAACTCCGGGTGGTTTACTTGGAGCCAGTCTTTGACCGCATGGCGAAGTTCGGTGGCGAAGCTGATTAATTCGGTGGCTTCTTCCGGGCTCACGCGGCCAACGGAATCGTATTCGGCAGTGTTGCGCTTGGCACGGCAGGCGTCGAGGTAGTCGGCATCATCTTTGCGCTCCTGTCCCATGATGAGAGGCAATGCCTGCAAGGTGCGGTAGTGTGCCAGATTCTTTTCGGGACGGTATCCTTCGGCATAGCGAAGGATGGTGCACAGTTTGAGCGCGGCATTGTAGGCAATTCCGAATTGCCAGTCCGTCGAGAGCCGTTCGGTCCGGGCATCGTCCAAATCCCGGTCGGCGATTGCAAAGAGCTCTGCGATGTGCTGGTGCGATAGGGACGCAACCAGCCGCTATCCGCCCAGTTTTTCAAGCTCATGAGGTTCACCTTTTATCCAAATTTTCGGGGCGGCAAGCACGTTGTGAATAAATGCGTCACGGGATCGGGCTTTGGAGGCAAGGGTGCCCAGCGTGATGACATGCGGATTCACTTCCCGCCCAAGTCTCGATGTCAGGGGTCGAAGCCTGGGAGTCAGTGCCCGTAATCCAGCATCTCCGATCACCAGCAAGTCCACATCGCTTGCTGCACCCGAGGTCCCGGCTGCGGATGATCCAAACACGAAGGCCATCTCAATACCAGGGACTCCTTTCAGTGCGTTGGCAAGCTGTTCACGAAGACCCGTCGTTTTGAGGGAGATTCCATGCAATTCCGGGAATATCGGGTGTCCGGTATTGGCCCGGTAGTAAAGGCGGTTGCCATCGCGACGGGCAACAAGGAGTTCTGCAGAGGTCAGCTTGCCCACCTCCTGCTGAATGGTGCGAAGTGCCAGACCGCTGAGCCTCGCCAGCTCGCGCAGATGTAGTTCCTTTCCAGGATCGGAAAAAAGCAGCCTTAACATCTCAGCGCGAGCCTTTGGAAAAATCACCTCGATGACACTCATTACGAATGACTTTATGGAGCATACGGTCGTATGTCAATAACATACATTAATAAGGAAATGTTCAAAGGGGTCTGACGTGCTAAAACAGCCGAAGTTGATGGTGAGGTGTGTCCTTTCCAGACATTCTGGCGCCCAATGAGAAAAGGCTGGAGCAGTCTAAACGGACCACCTGCCCCGTTTGGGCTGGGATGACTCGCCTTACCGCCTTTCGATAAAAGTCGTACGGTTCGGCGTCAGCGTCCGAAGAACCAGAACAACAGCGCAAGCAGAAGCAAGACAGCTGTAAACCACCAGAGCAGCGGAATCCGTGATGCCTTTCCACCGTCTCCGAACTCTTCCTTCACGAACTCGTTGTAGTCGAAGTCCTCGTCAGGCAGGTCAAGCCCCGTGTCCGCATCTTCCTTCCACCCGGAATTGTGGTCGGCACCGCACTCCGGACAGGCTAGCGAACGCGGCGGAACGTCCTCTCCGCAAACTGGACAAATTTCAGGGGGCGGCAGGCGGGTCATTCGGGAAAGTCAGACGGGGGAAACAATTTTGAATTTTCCACCGCCGCCGAGGCTTCTGTGGACACGTGGATGGCAGAAAAAGCTTTGCCGCAATCTCTGCGGTCAGGGGCGGTTGACTTTGAGAAGTTGGCCTTTGGGATTGGGGGAAAGCGGAAATGGGGAGTTTTAATTTTGGATTTTGAATGCTGAATTTTGAATTGTTTTGGGGGCGGCGCAGTCATTGGCAGGGCAGTGAGGACAAGATCACGGTGCCTTTGCTGTCGATGGCGATTCCTCGGGTGTCGGGAGTATTCTGGACGTCTTTCATGGGTTGGCGTTGATCAGTCTGGTTTCCCAAATTGAGGCCAGCGGCTGCCAGTCGGCGCGGTCGGCAGCCTCCAGCGCCTGAAAATAGGATTGGCGCTCCGCTTCGCTCTCCGGCGCAAGGACGACCCGGGGGAGATCGAGTCGGCGAAGGATTTCAAGCAGGAACAGGCGGATCGTGCGCCCGTTAAAATCGGTGAACGGGTGGATCGTCAGGAAGCGACCTTCGGCAAAGGCGAGACATTCCAAGGTGAGATGGCTCAGACCTGTGGAGGCATCGGGCCAGCGGGCGGAGAGGTCGGCCCCGTAATTCCGCATCAGGACGGGAATATTATGCGGCAGTGGGGGCTCAAGATTCCCGACCCGGACCTCGATTGCCCTCCACTTTCCGGCCCAATCAGGTACGAGGTCGGCACAGATGAGCCCATGGAGCTCTGAAAGGAGATGCTCATTGAGGTTGCGGTCTTCAAAATCCCTGCCGTAGATCCGGGCTTCAACGCGCAGGACCTGCTCCGCCAGAATCGGAGCTAGCTCCGAATACGAGAGGGTTCCAAGGGCTGTTTCGATGAATCGGGTAGCACGATCTGGCCGAGTATCTCTTGCAGGCGGAGGATCTCCACCGGCTCCCTCTCGAACGCCATGCTCTGGGCCACATCGTGAGGGATCGCCCTCCATCGGCGCAGGAGTTTTTCCTCCGCCGGGAGTTGCCGCCAACAGTTGACGCTTTCGATCCAGCTCATTCGTCATACGGTATAGCAATTCGGTTTGGCTTTCAAGGCTTCTGAAACAGCCGATGAATCAGTCCCATGTTTTAGAATTTCAACCATTTCCCGATTGGAAAAACCCTGGAGATCCAGCCGGGTCTCAAACTTCGACTGTTGTTGGCTCGCGCGGTTTCCATGCAGAGGGGTTGCGTATCAGATTTCAGGCAGAGGGGGAAGGGTGAGGAAATGTTAAATGTTGAATTTTAAATTTTGAATGTTGGATTTTTGGCGGGCTCAATCTTCTGACGACTTTCCATCCTCCAAGCCGTCGGGCTCTTGGAGCGGCTTCCAGAAGGCACGGAGTGCTGCCTGAGCCTGATCGGCAGCAACACCCGCGCGATAGCGCTCCTTGGGGAGGGAAACTTGCTGGCTCTCCATCAAACAATGGGGATGAGGGAAGAAAAGGAGCAAGATGGGAGCAATGAAAATAGGAATAAGAGGGTATCGGTACGTGGGGAGTGAGAGTGGGGAAAAGGAAATCGTGCACGTGGAGTTGGAGCACAGGGG
>JBGSPC010000046.1:0-5300 GCA_041738805.1 Terrimicrobiaceae bacterium
AGGTAACCAATACACGCACATTGCAGTCGCGCATGATATAGCCCACCTGCTCGGGTTTCAGCAGCGGATTGAGGGGTACAAAAATACCACCTGCAGCGGGGGTGCCAAAACTGGCGATTACAGTTTCGAAGCGCTTTTCGAGGTAAATGGCGACTCGCTCGCCACGCTGAAGTCCAAGGCCGATTAATCCCCCGGAAAAGCCGGCGACGGCATCCTCTAATTCGCTGTATGGGATGGAGTCGTTGGAATAAACGATCGCAGGGGCATCTGGCGTTTGTTCTGCTGATCGTGCGATCAGGTCAGGCAGTAAGAAGGAATCTCGCATAAGGTCACACAGGCACGGAAAGAGACGAAAGGATTCCCATTGGTCCTGGGAAGTATGACAGTGCGTAGTATCTCACAGCCGGTTTGTGGGGCTCCGCCTATAATGGCAATTCCCGACTCAATGTCTTTGGAGCTAGCCTTGGAAATCAAACAGGAAATCCTCGCCATTCTGGACGAGATTCTCAGTCTTAAAGGGCGTAGCGCCGGCTTTACCGAGAAAACCCCACTTCTTGGTGCAATTCCGGAGCTCGACTCAATGGCTGTCGTGGCCATGATTACCACCCTGGAAGAGCGTTTTGGCTTCTTGATCGACGACGACGAAATCGACGGAGCAACTTTTGCAACGCTGGGCTCGCTGGTCGATTTTGTCCAGAGGAAATCCGCTGTCTGACCGCTATGTCCTCACAGGAAGCTTTCTTTCTGCCGGTCGGTAACGGCCAACGTTTCTGTATCTACCATGTTCCCCGGAAGTCTGTCGAACGTGGGGTAGTGCTTTACATACACCCATTTGCCGAGGAAATGAACAAGTCGAGGCGCATGGCTGCACTGCAGTCCCGGGCATTGGCAGAAGCCGGATTTGGGGTTCTGCAGATCGATCTGCTCGGCTGCGGCGATAGTAGCGGCGATTTTGGGGATGCTACTTGGGATGCTTGGAAAGCCGATGTCACATATGCGGTCGCCTGGCTGCGCAATCGCTCATCGACGCCCTTGACCATTTGGGGGCTGCGTGCCGGATGCCTGCTGGCAGCGAATGTTGCGGTCGACCTTCAAGAAAGGCCAAATTTCATCTTCTGGCAACCGACCCTTTCGGGCAAGCAGCACTGGCAGCAGTTCATGCGGCTCAAAGCTGCATCTGAACTTGCTTCAGGACGCGGGAAAGAGGCGCTTGACCTTCTGAGGCACCAACTGGATGCAGGGGAGGATGTGGAGATCGTCGGCTACACGGTCGGTCATGGCATGGTGATCGGCCTCGAGAAATCCGAACTTTCGCCACCGGAAAGCAGCGCAGGCCATGTCGCATGGTTTGAAATGTCGTCTCGTCCGGATGGGCGAATGGCGCCTGCATCGCTGTTACGTATGGAGCACTGGCGCTTAGCCGGATGCTCCGTGGAGGCAAGCCTAATCGAAGGTCCGGCATTCTGGCAGACCAGCGAAATCGAAGAGGTCCCGCTGCTGATCGATGCGACGCTTGCGGCGATACGGGCCTGGCAATGAACATCAGCGAGCAGGTCCTGTCGTTTGATTGCGGGTCCGAGCAACTCCTCGGAATCGTCTGTGTGCCCGACGAGGCAAGTTCGACTGGAGTAATCGTCATCGTCGGAGGGCCACAGTATCGCGTTGGCAGTCATCGACAGTTTCTACTGCTTTCCAGAACTCTGGCGAGCGCCGGCTATCCTGTGATGCGCTTTGACTACAGAGGGATGGGGGATAGTGGCGGCGAATCAAGGGGATTCGAGAGCGCAGTGGACGATATCGTTGCGGCCGTCGACGCATTCGTGGCTCGATATCCGGGTGTGACGAAAGTCATCCTCTGGGGCCTGTGTGACGCGGCATCGGCCAGTCTTTTGTATTGTGATGCAAGGAGCGATCAGAGGATCGCCGGTTTGTGTCTCCTCAATCCGTGGGTGCGCTCAGAAGCCTCGCTGGCCAAGACACACATGAAACATTATTACGGACAACGCCTGTTCCAACGGGAATTCTGGAAAAAACTCCTTACAGGAAAGATTGGGGTCGTCAAGTCGGTATCGGAACTGGTATCGAACTGGCGCATGACTCGGCAAACTGGTGTTGCCAGCGCCAAGGCGACCGGAAACGAGATATTTCAAAATCGCATGGCCAGGGGGCTGCGGGACTACAAAGGGCGCGTATTGCTGATCCTCAGCGGAAACGACTATACGGCAAGGGAGTTCGATCAATATGTCGCTGACGACTCAAAGTGGCATGGATTGCTCGATAGACCATCATTGACCCGTGTGATGTTGCCGGATGCTGACCACACTTTTTCAACTGCGGCTTGGCGTGCGGATGTTGCAAAAGGCACTCTGGATTGGTTGGTGGAGGTCGATCTGGCGGCTGGCCAGACGTCGGTCGCGGCAACTGCTTCGGGGAGCGATCGCCGGTGACTCGCATCTCTCCGGACCTGAAAATGGAAGTCTATCGGCAACTGGCGTTGCTGCCTCAGCGCGCACTATCGGCCCTGGATCGTGCCGAGTCGTCTAACATCGAGCAAGGCAAGGAATGGCTGGGCAACCTGATCAATACGGTCTTTCCAGATGATCAACACGTAGCCTTCTATGCGCTTTATGAGGAAGAGGAATTGCTCGCTCTGTTGCCGGTTCGTTACGTGCCGGATCGTGGCGAGATCCTGTCTCTGGGAAATTTCTATACGTCGCTCTATCAACCTTACCTTGCTGCCGGACTGACCGTCGAGTCGCTAGCGCGGTTACTGGAGTTCATCCGGGATTCAAGCCATACCGTTTCGGCAATGCGCTTTGCTCCGCTGGACGTTGATGGGCGTTGTTACAAGCTGCTTATGGCTGCAACACGTGAAGCTCACTTGCTCAGCTTCCCCTTTTTCTGCTTTGGTAATTGGCATTTGCCTGTTCTGACGGACTGGGCATCTTATTTTTCCGAGCGCCCCAGCCAGATCAAGAATACGATCAAGCGAAAATCCAAAGAGTTCCAGCAGGCCGGCGGAGTTCTGGAAATCATTTCAGGTACGGATCGCCTTGAATTTGGTATCGCGGCGTATCAATCCGTCTATTCATCCAGTTGGAAGGTACCGGAACCGTTTCCTGAATTTACGCCATCATTGATCAGGATGTTGGCAAGAAATGGTTGGTTGCGTTTGGGCGTAGCGACTTTGAATGAGCTGCCGATTGCCGCTCAGATCTGGGTCATTGCCCATGGTCGGGCGAGTATTTTCAAGCTGGCCTATCGAGAAGATTTCAAGCGCTATTCGGCCGGCACTTTGCTTTCTGCAAAGCTGATGGAGTGCGCAATCGATGCTGATCAGGTTAAAGAGGTTGACTATTTGATCGGCGACGACCCGTACAAGGCTTCCTGGATGACTCATCGACGGGAGCGGTGGGGCATCATTGCCTACAACCCAAGATCCATTTATGGCGCCTTCGGGGCCGCGAAAGAGCACTTGGGACGCTTGATCAAGCCAGCAATCGTCTACCTGCGAAACAAGGTGCGTCGTGATAGCAACTTGCTAAACTCAAGAAATCCCTAAGAGAATGACAAATCCCGAGCTGTGCGGTATGGACGAGGCACTCGTATCCGTCATCATCCCTGTTTATAACGGTGAGAAATATATTCGCTGTTCGATAGACAGTGTATTGGAACAGGATTATCAACCGATCGAAATCATAGTGATTGACGATGGTTCGTCGGATGCGACACTCGATATTTTGCGCGGTCTCGGGAATAAAATCAGCATATATCAGCAGCCCAACAAGGGCTCGGCTGCCGCCCGAAATCTGGGTATAAGAATGGCCAAAGGGTCCTACATCGCTTTTCTGGATGCTGACGATTACTGGTTTCCCGGAAAAATCAGTGCGCAGATGCAAGCATTGCAGGCGACAGGATGCAAGATGGCTTTCTCGCGATTCCTCTTTTGGAATGCCTCTGATGACGATGCTTGGCCCGATCCGGCTTCACTACTTGTCCTAGATCCGGTTGGAGATGAAGAAAATTTGCTGGTCGAGCCGAGGTGGGTCTATGCAGATCTTCTTCTCGACTGTCTGGTCTGGACGTCGACAGTATTGGTTCACAAAGACGAATTGATTCGCATTGGTGGGTTCAATGAGGATCTCAGGAAGGGCCAGGACTACGATTTGTGGCTCCGCCTTTCCCGATCCGTACAAATGGCATACCTTGGCCAGGTAACCGCGTTATACCGAATTCATGCTGAAAGCATTACGCATGCGCCCAATATCCGATGCTATGAGTACGAGATCGTCTCGAGCGCAGTCAGTAATTGGGGGGTCGTCGGGCCCGATGGACGGTCGCCCGGGAAGAAGGTTGTCGTGCAGCGAATCAGGCGAGCGGCGTACAACTTTTCATATGGCCATTGGAAATGGGGCGATATCAGAATCGGGCTGCAGTTCTTGAGACGACTCCGCACTGAATATGGGTTAGGACCGGAAGGGATGATTTTGTATGCTCGCATGCTGATGGCAAGCTGTTGTCTGCAAAAAAAAGTTAATGGGTAAACTGAACAAGTCTCGGTTTTCAGCGACTTGTCTGATATCCGTATATTGTGCGATTCCAGCAGCATCGTACCTGCGAAAAATATCGTGGGCTGAAAACAGCCATTGGCGACTAAAGTGACATCTTCGAATTTCCTGCAGTATCAGGCGCATAGCCATGCTTAATTCAAATCGGGTAATCAGGCGAGTTTCTGTGGCCAGAGGAGCGGTGCTGGTCGTCGCCATGCGTTGGACGGACCGCCTGATCGGGCTTGTAAGTACCCTTATCCTTGCCCGCCTGCTGCTACCGGAGGATTTTGGCATTGTAGCGATGGCTTCGATTGTCGTTGGCTTGATCGATACACTGCTTGACCTTGGGGTTAGTTCGGCGCTGGTTCAGAACAAGCATGCGGCGCGTGAAGAGTTTGATACGGCCTGGACGTTTCGCCTGTTGCAGGCAGCGTTTGCCGCACTGCTCATATGGCTGGCTGCACCGTTTGCCGCCGAATATTTTCGGGATCCACGTGTTATCGATGTGATCAAGGTGATGGCGCTGGCCATCCTGATCGGTGGATTTGAGAATATCGGCATTGTTGCTTTCCAGAAAAACATGGAGTTTGGCCGCGATTTCCAGTTTTTCTTTTTCCGTCGCGTCGCCGGGTTTGTCGTTACCATCGCTCTTGCGTTCTGGTTGAAATCCTACTGGGCAATGGTGATCGGCGCCGTCGTCGGACGGGCGGCGGGGGTCGCAATCAGCTACTTGCTGCATGACTACCGGCC
>JBGSPC010000280.1:0-39709 GCA_041738805.1 Terrimicrobiaceae bacterium
ATTCCCTGCTTGGAAAGCGATTTTTCGAGGGCCACGCTGACTTCGGTATCCTCCACAGGAAGGATGTTCGGCATCATTTCGACCACAGTCACCTTGGTTCCAAAGGCGTTAAAAAAGTAGGCAAACTCGATGCCAATTGCCCCGGCTCCGATCACGATGATGTCTTTCGGCTGTTTTTCCAGCACCATGGCCTGCTTGCTGCCAATCACGGATTTTCCGTTGAATGAAAATCCCGGCATCTCGCGCGTGATAACGCCGGTTGCGACCAAAATGTTGGCGCCTTTGACCTCCGACTTTTTGCCTTCTTTGTCGGTGACTTCCACCACTCCTGCTTTGGGAATGGAGGCATCACCGCGGATGTAGTCAATTTTGTTTTTCTTGAACAGCATCTCAATGCCCCCGGCCAAACGATCAGCCACCTTCCGGCTCCGGGAGACCACTTTGGTCCAATCAAACGAAAGGCCCTCGACCTTGATCCCGAAATCGGCGGCATGATTCTGAAGAAGCTGATAGACTTCTGCGTTCTTCAACAGGGATTTGGTGGGAATGCATCCCCAGTTCAGGCAAGTGCCTCCGGCACGATCCCTCTCCACAACAGCCACTTTTTTGCCCAACTGAGCTGCCCGGATCGCACCCACATACCCGGCCGGCCCGCCACCAACAACAATCAAATC
The DNA here is from genome assembly GCA_041738805.1 of Terrimicrobiaceae bacterium. GTDB lineage: Bacteria > Verrucomicrobiota > Verrucomicrobiia > Chthoniobacterales > Terrimicrobiaceae > JAJTZA01. The sequence continues at coordinate 675 of JBGSPC010000280.1, forward strand.
GTAATCTGCCATAATAAGTCGTCAAATTTACAGCGAAGCCTCCGGGTTGCAAAGATGAAATAAAAGCTCGTGAGAGAATTGGGTTTTCTTCACATCAGGGGTGCTGGCAACACCCCGGACCGCTGGCCCCGCGCCTGCGGGGCCGGCATTCTTCGTCCCCCCGTGCTTGACACCGGCACGAAGGATGCTCTTCTTTGAGGCAACCATGAGGTTTCCACTACCACTCACCGCCAAAATTGCTGCCACCATCGTTGGTAAGAAACTGAAAGGTGTCAAAAAATTTGCGACCGTCCTTCAGCTTGAGCCATTGCACACCTGCAATCTCACCTGCACGGGATGCGGACGGATTCGCGAATATTCCACGTCATTAAAAGACGTGATGCCGCTCGAGGACTGTCTCTCGGCCGCCCGGGAGTGTGACGCGCCCATGATCTCGATCTGCGGCGGGGAACCGCTCATCTACCCCCACATTGAGGAGTTGGTCGCCGGACTGCTTGAGCAAAAACGCATTGTTTACATCTGCACGAATGGCGTCTTTATGCGCAAAAAAATGCGCGAGTATTTGGCCCAGGAGTGGATCATCGATTCCACAAAACGCCCTCAAATCTCCAATTGGCTTCAGGTCCTGCTTTCCGAGGAGCTGATCACGGCCGACCAAGTCCGCGAGATCGAAAACCCCAAATCCGAAAATCCTTCATCCAAACCCGCCATCCGCCCGTCCTCTTGGATGTATTGGAATGTTCACCTCGACGGTCTCGAGCGCACGCATGATCTGATTGTGGAACGCGAAGGCGTCTTCAAAGAATGCGTTGCCGCCATGCGGATGGCCAAGGTGCTCGGTTATCAGGTCGCCACAAACACCACGATCTACAAAGAAACCGACATGAAAGAAATCGAGCAAATGTACGATTACCTTTCATGGCTCGGCATTGATGGGCACACGATTTCTCCCGGCTATGACTATGACGCCGCCAAAGAAGACATGCGGAAGCGCCTGAATCTCGAACCCGAAAACTTCTTCCTCACCCGCGAGGCCACCAAACAGAAATTTCAGGACATCACCGAGTGGGGCAAACGCTACACACTTTTTGGAACCCCGATTTATTTTGATTTCCTCGCTGGAAAACGCGAGCTGACCTGTTCGGCCTGGGCCATCCCCACGCGCAATATCCGCGGCTGGAAGGGCCCCTGCTATTTGATGACCGATGCCCATCACGCCAGCTACACGGATCTTCTCGATGACACCGATTGGTCAAAGTACGGGGTGGTTGACGGAGTGGCCCGCGACTCGCGCTGCGAAAATTGTATGGTCCACTGCGGCTACGAACCCACCGCCACCCTCGGCCTCTGCGCCCAACCCGGCGACACCTGGAAAAACATCGCCTTCAACTTCGGCCCCAAACCCGCCCGCCGCATGGAGGGTTCCACAGTCAATGCCTTCAATGGCGTCTCCTGCGGCAACGGCCACAAAACAGGCCGCCCGGAAAATAAACCGTCTGCGACGCCGGCTTAAGTCCCTTCGTTTCTAAAAAGCGAAGGGGATAAAAATAGAGTTCGCCAGAGTCGCTTTTGGCAACAGCGATGAATTAGGGCGATTTCACGTCATAGTGGTGCTTTTGTGTATAGTTATCGCATTTCTCTTTGCATGAAAGATGTGACGTGATAAGAAAATAAGGTTTTCTATACATGTCCTCCCTTTTGCCACTCCCGATTGAAGATCTCTCTGTGCTGGATACTCGTGAGGTTTGGGTGGCTTTGACCGAAGCGCACCGCTACTTGGCGGAACTCAAAGGATTGTGCGAATCTTTGCCGAATGACGGCATCCTGTTGGATACTCTGGGCATTCAGGAGGCTAAAGACAGTTCGGAAATTGAAAATATCATCACCACGCACGATGAGCTTTACGCCTCACTGCCGGACTCTGCGGTCTCTGCCGCAGCCAAGGAAGTGAGGCACTATGTTTCTGCCCTCCGTGTGGGGTTTGAGGCGGTCCGGGATTCCGGACTGATCCGGTTGGAAACGGTGTTGGCGGTGCAGGCCGAGCTGGAACAGAACCGTGCTGGTCTGCGGAAGCTGCCTGGCACGGTGTTGAAGAACGAAGCAACTGGGAAAATTATTTATGAACCACCACAAGATGCGTCGGTGGTGGCGTCGCTCATGGGCAATCTCATCGATTTTATTCATGCTGAGGACGGTCTCGATCCCTTACTGCGCATGGCCTTTGTGCACCATCAGTTTGAAAGCATTCACCCATTCTATGATGGCAACGGGCGGACTGGGCGCATTCTCAATTTGCTCATGCTCCAGCGTGATGGTCTACTCAATTTGCCGGTGCTTTACCTCAGTCGTTACATCACCACAACAAAACCGGATTACTACAGGCTGCTTCAGACGGTGCGTGATGAAAACCGCTGGGCGGAGTGGTGTCTGTATATGCTGCGAGGTGTGTCACTCACGTCGCGTAGTGCCATCGTGCTTGTGAAATCCTTCAGGGATCTCATGCTTCAGACGAAGCACGGCGTGCGTGCTCAGCTGCCCAAGATCTATAGCCAGGATTTGCTGAATAATCTCTTCCGCCATCCGTACACAAAAATCGAATTTGTCGAGCGGGAACTGGGCGTATCGCGTATCACGGCCAGCAAGTATCTCAATCAACTCGCCAAGGAGGGATTTTTACGCAAACAGAAAATGGGAAAGACTAATTTGTTTATTAATGAACCGCTCTTCACGTTATTGAGCGGGCTCTCCCTGGATCGATAATGAATGCCGTGGCCGACCTTGGCGGGGAGCCCGAAGAGATTGGCAAAGTTTTCAACGGCTTTCAGAGCTTTCTCTATGCCGTTAAGGTGGCCTGACCACGTCAGTCTTCCCGCCTCACTCAATCCACAGGATTAACCCGGCCGACGAGTAGCAAGTCTGATGGCAGGCGCGGGATTTTTGAAACCTGCTCCTCTTCAATCCCGAGTGTGGGGCCGATCAGGCTGTCCGGGAATCCGGGAATCGCGCCGGTGAGGCCGATGTCCTGCACGTCAGGGGTATCGAAAAATATTAAAAAATGAACCTCCGTGCCATCCAGATTTTCGATGTGGTGCGGGTAGGCGCGGGGGATAAAATAGATGTCGCCGGGGTTGAGCTCGTAGGTTTCGGAGGAACTGTCAGGGCGCTGGACGGTCATCCGTGCGTGGCCTTGTTTCACAAACCCAAGCTCTGCGGTTTCCGGGTGCCAGTGGGGTTCGCGCATTCCGACGCCGTGAATGCGGACAGAATACATGGCTTGGGCACGCAAGGCAGGCCACGTGTCCCGCCGGGCCACAATAGCCGAGCCGTCAGGGTTGGAAAGCAGTGGAGCCCTCGCTTCGATGGCAAACTTGAAGGGCGAGGCATAGCTGTCTGACTCGCTCCTCACGGCGATCGATGACGCTTTTCCAAATTCCACACTATGAGGAGACTTTGTCAGCGCGGCCAGCACATGCTCTTCCAAATTCCAGGTGTTTCCCATAACCGCAGGTGACAGGCAGCCCACAAAGCCGGAGAGCCCGAAATCCTCGGGTCGCTCATGAGAGAATGTGATCACAAACTCTGCGGCCTCTTCTCCAAGATTCTCAATCGCATGGAGGGAGCCCGAGGGAACAAAAAACATTTCCCCTGACGAAACCGTGAACCGGGCGTGGACATTGCCGCTCGCAAAAATGGTGACTCTGGCCTGGCCACTCAGACAGTAGGCCAACTCGTCCGCATTGGCGTGCCAATGCGGTTCCCGGAAACAGCCCGCGTTGATCACAAGTCGATAGAGCGAAAGGCCCTTCAGGATCGGGAAGTTGGTCTGGTTGGCTTGGAGCTTCGATCCAAAGGGAGTGACAAGCTGTGGTGCTCTGACGCTGAGAGGAAATTTGTGGGACATGGAGGATGAGTCGATCAAGGCTTGGGACGTGGCTTTTGCGTTGCCTGGGTTTTTGGGGTCATAACATGTCAACGGCCATTTTGCAATTGGTGCATCTCCGGCTTCCCGGTTTCTCATTTTTAAGCCGACTTGGCCGAGATCCAGTTGCCATGGAGTTGTCCGTGTTTAGGGGTTCAAATGGGCCTGTCATGCTCTGCTGAAAGGTTCAAGCGAACAGAGAAATAACGAGGAGATTCCCGCAAAACCAGAGAGTGGCCGGGCTGAGCCGCGACGAGTGATCTCACGACACGAAGGCCTTGGGACATTCCATGAGTTGGCCGTTGCCCGGGATCGCACGCGTTTGTGATGCGGACGACCACTCTCTGTTTGTGTCGCTGCGCAGTGATTTTGATTTGCTCACAGCCGTGGCGGGCCGCATTCCCAAGCAGATTGTGGAGAATCTGACGCAAAAACAAAGGATCAGAAACGCACACAAGACCCGGGGCAACGCTCCACGTGAGCTGGAGACCACGCTCGGCAGCAAGGAGTTCATAACCTTCCCTGAGATCGTGTAGCAAGTTCGAGAGGTCCACGGTCTCGGTCTGGACCTCCAGCTTTCCTCCTTCGGCTTTGGCAGTTAACAAAAGATTTTCGACGAGCCGGGTCAGGCGCGTGATTTCCTCCTGAAAATCCTCAGAGAAATCCTCCGGCAGACGGCAGGAGGCGGCCTCGGTTTTCATGCGAAGGAGGGTGAGCGGCGTCCTCAACTCATGAGCCACCCGCGCAGAGAATTCTTCCATCTCCGAATAGCTGGCCCGGATGCGGCCCAAAAGGTCATTGAGATGACTCACCAGGTTAGAGAGCTCCACATCTTTTTCGGGAAGTTGGACTCCCCGCTCAAGGCATCGGAAATCCAAAGCCGCCAGCTCCCGATTGATTTTGCGGATTGGCCGGACGGATCTCATGGCAATGAACCAACCAACCGCTGCACTCAGCACAATCACCGGGATGCCGACCCAGAGCCACACTTGTAACAATTCTCCAAGAATGTCTTGAACCTCTTCATCGGTATAGCTGCCGTGGATAATCCAACCGGGAAACTCCGGGTGGGAACGGTCCCAGCGGTCTTTCCGGAGCTCTTCATCCAAATGATAATGTGCACTCAAAAACAAAGTGCCTGCGAGCAGAATCACGGAAAGCACAAACCACGCGGCAACCCGTAACCGGAAGTTCATGACGCCCTGAGGGCAAAGCCCACACCACGCAAGGTGTGAAGCAGCGGCGTGGTGCCGGGCAGGTCCACCTTTTTCCTTAGATAATTGATATACACGTTCAATACATTCGTGCCCGAATCAAAATGCCTGTCCCAGACACGCTCGGTGAGGGTTGTTTTGGAAACCGGGCGGGGGGAGGCTTCCGCCAGGGTCGCCAAAAGAGCAAACTCCCGATTGGTGAGCTCGATGTCCTGGCCGGCCCGGCGGGCTGTTCGGGATCGCAGATCAATTTCGAGATCATCAATCCGGAGAATGTCTTCCAAACCGGGGCGTGCCCGCCTTGCCAAGGCACGCAAGCGCGCAAGCAGTTCCTCGGTGGAGAAGGGTTTGACAATGTAATCATCAGCTCCCGCATCCAGCCCGCTCACCCTGTCGCGCACGTCCCCCCGCGCTGTGGCAAGAAGCACGGGAACCATGCAGCCCGTGGAACGGGCCATTCGGGTGATGCTGATGCCATCGCGTCCCGGCAACCCGATGTCCAGCACCGCCGCATCAAAGGGGTGTTCCTTCAATAACCAGAGCGCTTCTTCTCCATCTCCCGTCTCGTCAACCGCATGACCCGCAGCCCGGAGTGCTGCTGCCACATGCAGGCGAAGTTTTTTATCGTCTTCAGCAAACAAGATACGCATGGCAAAGTCAGCAACACCTGAGCCGGGATGGTTTCATAATTCAGCTTCTCAGTCATCATTCTCCTTTTTTTGCTCTTTAGACAGCCCCGAATTTCCGGCCTCTGTGTTTGGTGCATTCGCTCCGGCCGCTGTGTTGATTCCCACGCCATGTTTGTAAACGAGGAGCCCCCCGTAATGGCCGGCCTGAGCGACACACACCGCTGAGGCGATACCGGCAACAGCAACCAGCACCCCGATCGAGACGGAGGCCGCTGGAAACCTGGTGAGCGCAGCAGAAAGCAGGGCAAGGGCCGCCGCAAGCACGGCCACATTGCGGGTTCTTTCTCCCCATTCTTCATGATGCTCGAGAATCGCATCGGCATTTTCTGAGATGCCGCCCACAACCTCCTCGTCCTGGCCACCAGTCCATGTGGCCACAATGCTGCCCGCCGCTCCGGTCGTGAGCACAAGCGCCACAAGCCACGGCAGATGCCACTTTCGAAGGAAGATCGCGATGATGGCGAGGGGCGCTCCCAACAGCAGGAGAACAATCGGGAAGTGGACAATCGCCGGGTGAAGAGGATCGGGAATCATAAAATGGCCTCAGATGATTTGTTGATACTCGTCTTTGCTTTTCCGGCAGGAAGGGCATTTTTTGAGTGGCATTTCCGTGAGTGTCATCCCGCACACCCTGCAAACATAATAGTTGGCAGGTGCATTCTTTCCGAGTGTGGCCAGGGCTTCGCTGTAAAGCAGGGCGTGTTCTTTTTCGGCAGCCACTGCAAACTCCAAGGTGCGGATGGCGGCGCGTGCATCGTCTGCTTTGGCGAGAGCGAGAAATTCCGGATACATGGTATCCCGCTCATAGGATTCCCCTTTGATGGCGGCTTTGAGGTTTTCCTCCGTTGATCCTGGAGAGACTTTCTCCAACTGAAAGGTGGCAGGTACTCCGCCCAACTCGAGAATCGCGGCTTTGTGGGTATCCCGATGGATGGCCTCAGCGGCTGATGCCGCACGGAAAAGTTTTGCAACTTGTGGATAACCGTCTCCATCCGCTTTTTTTGCGAAGGCGGCATATCGGTTCGCCGCATTGGACTCGCCCTCAAAGGCTGTGTTGAGATTTTTGAGAGTTTGCTCTGACGCCTGGGCGGCGAGGGTTGTTGTTAAGGTGAAGGCCGTTAAGCCAATGGCAATAACCGTGGTGAATTGAAGGATGGAATGTTTCATGACAAACCCACCCTCTCACGTTCTCATTAGAAAACACCCTGCACCGGCATTAAAAAATCCTAATGTTCACTCAGTCGCTTCGAGGAAGATTTTTTCCAGGGTCAGGCGGGGGATTTGGGTTGAGACGAGTGTGGCTCCCGATGCAGCGGCAAGATCCTTGATTTTTTGTTCAAGCTCGGGGGGGGCATTTTCGATGCGGTATTCGGTTTGGCCCTTGACGGTGGTGAGGTCCTCCAGGCGACCCTCGCGGACCAGCCTGCCACGGGCCATGATGCCCACGCGGTCACAGACTTCCTGCACTTGCTCAAGAAGATGGGAGGTGAGGATCACGGTTTTCCCCATGTGTTTGAGGTTCATGATCAAATCCCGGATACCGCGCGAACCGACCGGATCCACGCCAGCGGTGGGCTCATCGAGCACCAAAAGCCGGGGATTTTGAATGAGGGCTTGAGCAAGGCCGATGCGTTGGAGCATGCCCTTCGAATATCCACCCACCCGGCGGTGACGCGCATCCTGCATGCCAACCAATTCCAGGAGTTCGAGGATACGGTCTGTGAGGGGTTTTCCTTTCATGCCGCAAATTTTCCCATAAAACCGCAGGGTTTCTTCGGCAGTGAGGTATTTGTAGAAGTAAGGGTTTTCCGGGAGAAAACCGACGTCGCGATGGCTGCGATAGTCGCGGCTGTCCTCTCCAAAAACCCGGCACTTGCCACGGGTCGGGGTCACAAGGCCAAGCAGGATTTTCAGGATCGTGCTTTTGCCGGAGCCATTGGGACCGAGCAGGCCATAGACTTCCCCCTCCTCAACCTGAATGGAGACCTCGCTCACGGCCACGACCTTCTGACGGCGCAGGGGCACCGGAAAAATTTTGGTGAGGTTGTCGATTTTGGCGGCCGGGGCAGTCATGGAACAATTTGAAACCCTCGGAGCGATTCTGGCAACTCGAACTCTTCGCGATGTTCGGCGGAAACATGACCGGCGAGCGAGCTGTCACGCATGGCATCCAAAAACGTGGTCACCTCGGTGGCTTCTCCGGCCGCCACTAATTCCACGCGGCCATCCGGGAGATTTTTCACCGTGCCGGTCACATCAAACTCCTTGGCAAGATTCCGGGCCGTCCACCGGAACCCGACGCCCTGCACCCGGCCTTCATAAAACACGCGGGTGGCCTTCATGTTCGCAATTGGCCGGTGCCGCGCACCAGATATTTGTAGGTCGTGAGTTCCTCGAGACCCATGGGGCCGCGGGCATGAAGTTTGTCCGTGCTGATCCCGATCTCCGCCCCGAAACCAAACTCGCCTCCATCGGTGAATCGTGTGGACGCATTCCAATACACGGCGGCGGAATCCACCTCGGCAAGGAACCGTTCCGCCGCAGATGGGTCGGTTGTCACAATGGAATCGCTGTGATGCGATCCGTAGGTGTTGATGTGATCAATGGCCTCATCGATGGAATCCACCACTTTCACAGCCATGATCATCTCCAGAAATTCCGTGGTCCAATCTTCCGTGGTCACATCGCGGAGAGGTTTATAAGCAAGCTGAGCAAGCAAATCCTTGGCGCGGTCATCCGCACAGATTTCAACCCCGTGTTTTGCAAAGCCCTCCTCCGCCGTTTGAAAAAAATCTTCCGCAACCGCGGCATGCACCAGCAGGGTCTCCATGGCATTACAAACGCCGGGCCGCTGACACTTGGAATTCACGGCGATGTCGGCTGCCATCACAAGATCAGCAGGGTCATGAACATAAACCGCGCAAACCCCGTGATAATGCTTAATCACCGGCATGCGGGCATGCTCGACCACCGCCTTGATCAGCCCGTGCCCTCCACGCGGAACAATCACATCCAAAAACTCATCCATCTGTGCCAGAGCCCGAACGGCTTGGCGGTCCGTGGTGGGGACGAGTTGGAGGGAATTTTCCGGCAGCCCCGCTTTTTCTCCCCCGCGTTGGAGAGCCTCGGCAATAGCCAGGTTGGAACGCAGGGATTCCGACCCCCCGCGAAGAAGGACGGCATTTCCGGTTTTGATACAGAGAACAGCGGCATCGGCGGTCACGTTGGGGCGCGATTCGTAAATAATGCCCACCACACCAATGGGTGTCCGGATTTTGGTGATGTGAAGCCCATTGGGACGATCCCACTCAGTGATAATTTTTCCAACAGGATCCTCCAAGGCCGCCACATCGCGGATGGCGTCAGCAATCTTTACAAGACGCTTTTCATCGAGCCGCAGGCGGTCGATCGATGCCGCCGTTAATCCCGCGTCAGTCGCGGCATCGATGTCTTCTTTGTTCGCAGGAAGAATCCCGGAAGCGGATGCCTCAAGCTCATCCGCCATGGCCACAAGAATGGCATTGCGCCCGGCCGTGGAAAGCTTCGCAAGTTCCCGCGAGGCCACACGTGCCTTGCGTCCCATGCCTTGAATCAATTCATCAACCGTTTGTTGCATGCCTGTCAGTCATAGCGCGTGACCCTCATGGTTTCAACCCGTGATATTTGGAGTGCAGGAGAAGGAGATGATGAACAAAAGCGATTGGCATTCCCCCTGGGAAGAACCATGAATTCCAGAGGAATTCAGCTCGTTTGCTGAATTCGAGTGGAGGGGGGTCGCGCCGAATGGATCTCCCCGGAGCTTACAATCTGGATGCTTTGCGGCGAAGCAAAATGCCGATGCCGCCGATCAGCACAAGTGCTGCCGTGGTTGGTTCGGGGATGGTGGTGGGTGTGCCGCTGAGAACCCGGAAGTTGGAGAAAAGTGCAAAGGCACTTGTTCCGTTCCAGGTTGGTGCCCCGGATGGATTGTCGCTCCGCATGAAGAATGAGGCCAGGAGGTTTTCATTATCCCAGCTGTTGCCTATGCCGGCGAAGGTATGGCTCCCGGTGGGAGCCGCTGCGTTTTGCGTGTTGGCGGCACCAACCGTGACATCCCCACTGGTGTGGTCGTATGAGACAAAAAATGTGCCGAAGGAGTTGGCCGTTCCCGATACAGAACCGACCGGTTGAGTCACATCATTCACACGCGCGGTGGCGGCAAGGGCCAGAAGCGGGGAAACTCCAAAATTCACTGCTCCCAATGTGATGCCGGCAGAATCAATGCCCGTGGTGTCCTCGCCGATGCCAAATCCAATAAAAATGCCGCTGGTTAGCACACCAACCGGCAACGTCACGTTCAGATTATAATCAATGGCGAGGCTGACGCTGCTTGCCGCGGAAAAATAGTTGCCGCTGGTGGAGTTCAGAACAGTGGTGTTGTTAACACTGGCAAATCCGATATCTGTCCCTGCCGGAATTGTCCCGTTTCCTGCTGTGAGATTGGCGGTAAATTCCGTGCGGGACCCGCCAAACAACGCATTCACAGGATCCTGCGTGAGTGTCCATGAATTAAAATTGTTGATCGGCTGGGCCACTGCAGAAGTGACCGCGAGACCAAAGAATATTGCACAGCAAATCGAATGAGCGGCTAAAGAGATTTTCATATGGTTTTCAGGATTCTTAAGTCAACAGGTTCTCTATGGGGCTTAATTGATGAGGTCAAGGATTGGTTTTGACGTCCCCAAAGAAGTCCTCGCGTTTTTCTTGAAATACACTCATGACGTGTGTATAAATGAAGCATGGTCGTTTTAAAAGAAACCAGAGTGTTCATGAATGGTTCAAGCCAAGCGGTGAGGATTCCAAAAGACTTTCGATTTCAATCCGATGTGGTTTACCTAAAGAAGGTGCCTGGTGGTCTTCTGATGATTGCAAAGGAGCAAAGATACGAAGCCATGAGAGAATCTTTGTCAGAGTTCAGCGATGATTTTTTAGCGAAGAGGAACCAAGGGAAGATCGAAATTCGAAAGGGCTTGGAATGAAATACATGCTCGATACCAATATTTGTATCGAGATCATCCGGCGGCGGTCCGCTACCGCGGTCCAGCGCTGCGAGGCTCATGGAAAAGAAGGAATTGCCATTTCGGCAATCACCTACGCCGAATTGGCATTTGGGTGCGAGAAATCGTCGGATCCCACCAAAAACTTTCGTGCGCTCGAAAAATTTCTGAGCCCGTTCCATGTCTCAGACTTTCCCTCTGCGGCAGGTAAGGACTACGGTCGACTCAGAGTGCGTTTGGAAAATCAGGGGCAAATCATCGGGCCAAATGACCTTCTGATAGCTGCCCACTGTCTTCATTTAAAAAGCACGCTGGTTACCAACAATGAACGCGAGTTCAATCGTGTGAATGGACTCCGTGTCGTCAATTGGCTGTGATTCGTCCTGGGAATGATCAAAGGATCTTTTTATGGAGTCATCTGCGTCCGTTCTTGAGGGGACGCCATTTGAATCGTCTCAGGGATTGGATTGGAGCTCCTGAAGGAGAGTTGCAAGGGCTTCTGTCACCTGATTTTGAGTGACTGATTCCAAGCAGACATAAGTCGGCATGACGCACCGGTCGATGCAGGGATGGTGCGGGCAGATGTTATTGATGACGACGCGGTGGCGGTTCCCAAAGGGTGCAAACCAGTCTGGTTCACCGGAGCCAAACACGGTGACGACTGGCTTGCCAAAGGCGGCTGCCAAATGGGAGGCAAAGGAATCATTGGTGAGAAAGGCATCCACTTGGGAGGCGACTTGCATCAGGGTTTTGAGGTCAGGGGTCGGGACGACGACCTGGTTGGGACCCTGCGGATTGGGGTGGGGTTCACCAGGAGGTGCGATGATCAGAACCGGCAATCCGGCTGGAGCAAAAAAAGTTTTCAGTAACCCATCAAATCCCTGCCAGCGTTTGGTGGGAAGTCGTCCGCCAGCGTGGAGTGCAACTACGGGGTGCTGAAAATTGGCAAATTGAGGAAGTGGTATTGAGAATGGCGAAGGGTCAATCCATGGGAGGCGTTCATCGACTTCGAATCCGAGAGCGGCAGCCAATTGGTGCCAGCTTTGGGAATGGTGTTGATGGATGTCTGACTTGCGGAGCGGGAGGGTGAGGAGAGGGTTTCCTCTTAACTGTCCGAAGGTTTGGGACAAGACACGTCCTGCCAGCAAACGGCGTTTCCGCCATGGAATCTCCGCCGCATACAGATTCCGGGCTTCCACGGAGAAACCGGCACGCGTGGAGGCTTTTGTGAGTGCCATAAGATAATGGGCCCGAACATCCGGCCACACACAGGCAGCCGCCGTGAAGGAGTGATTTTTTGCAGACGAGCGCACATGGCTCCCCCTGGAAAACCACGCATCAGGCAAGGTCTCAATTGTGAGGTCGGGCAGGGCAAGCGCCAAAAAGCTGCCGACGGATGGTGTGCAAAAGACCACGGGGTCATACAAAGCGGTGGCCCCCCGCAAAAAAGGGATGGCCATGACGGCATCCCCCAAATGATGCAGCTCAAAAATGGCGAGCTTGGGTTTCACGGGTGAGATCGTTTTCTACGTCCGATGTGGGCCAGGATCCGGCGCTTCACGAGGTAATAATGCTGGCCGACCGCTCGCATCCAGAAGGCATCCCAAGCCGGACGATAGATCAACCCATACCTTTTTTGCATTTCGCGAGCCTCATCCCAGGCTTTGGCGAGTTGGCTGGAGGTTTTGGCATCCGCGTGGAGGCGGCAGGTCGCCAAAGGTTTTTCGACGTAGTGCCACTGAGTTTTTTCGCCGATGCGCAACCAATATTCGTGGTCCATGCAGAAGTGCAGATTGGCATTCAGGGAGCCATATTTTTCGTAGACCCGTCGACGGAAAAACACGGACGGTTGAATGAGAAAGTTCCCGCCGCGCAGGCGATGATAGGAAAATGCCCCGGCTTTTTTGAGCCGCTTCCAACCCGAATCACCCTCCAAAAAATAGCCGTCGCCATAAACCACATCGGCTTCAGGATGAGCATCGAAGGCGGTGATCACCGCATTCAGAGCTCCCGTTTCCAGGAAGTCGTCTGCGCAGAGGTAAGAAAAAATATCCCCTGACGCCATGGCCAGGCCTTTGTTGATAGCATCGGTTTGACCGCGGTCCGGCTCAGAAATCCATGGGCCTTGATGGGAAGTCGATAGGAACTCGCGGGTCGGGTCCGTGCTGGCTCCGTCGACCACAATATGTTCCACGGGAACTGAGCTGGATTTGACGGAAGAAAGGCACTCGGCGATGAAGGCTCCCTGATTCAGGGATGGGGTCACAATCGAAACCCGCGGGGCGATCACGGCTTTTTAACTCCTATTTCTTCAAAAAGCTTTTCATAACGGGAAGTCACTTCCGACCAACTGAAAAGCCGCTCAGCTCGTTCGATGGCCAAGCGACCCAGTTCCTCGCAGCGTGCAGGATCTGCGGCCAACTCGCCAATTTTTTGTGTCAGAGCCGGCACCGGATCCGCGGCTTGGAAGCTTTCTGCCGCATCGCCAAGCACTTCGCGGGTGGCCGGAGCTTCTTTGTAGAGGATCGTGGCACCCATTCCCATCTGATCCAGCAAAACCAGGCGCGTGGCTTCGATGGCGGCCGGCATCACAAAAAACGCCGCGTTTTGACTGAGTTCCAAATAAGAATCCCCAAAGCGCGCTCCCGTGAAGATCACGCGGTCATCGGCCATTTTCTCCAGCTTGCGATGAAACGCGCGTTCATAGTTTGACGACCCGCAAATCACCAGTTTCAGATCTCCCTTCCAACGCGTGAAGGCCTCAATGAGGAGGTCCGCTTCATTTTCCGGGGTGATGCGGGACACATTCAGAACATAACCGCGGGGTTTCAGCCCCCAGTGTTCCAACTCCCCACAGGAAATTTTCTCACGCCGGATGATGGCCCCGTAGCTGATGTACTCGGGCTTCACGCCATAGCTGCGTTCGTAGCGCCTGACGATTTCCTGGTTGTCTGCGATGATGGAATTTGCGCACCGCGACGTGATCGCTTCGCTGGCCTTGAGCCACAAGCGGGCAAACGTCCCCCACTTGGAGCGACGGAAATCCGCGCCATCCACATTCAGGATCACCGGATATCCAATGGCCTTCAACCCTCCGCCCACAATCGTGTTGCCCACGCCGCATAGGTATATGATGTCATAGCGCTGAAACAATGCATGCAGCGCGCTCAGGGCCGTGTGCACAATCGTATCAAGAGACTTCGTGGGAATCGTGGGAAGCGTCACCAGTCTCATGCCAAGATACGATGACGTGCCCGATGTGAATTTCGGGACTCGGTTATAGACGGTCACTTGGTATCCTCTGGCCACCAGCTGAGCGCCCAGATTTTCGACCACCACCTCAAACCCTGAGTAACGAGCCGGCACACCACGTGAACCAAGGAAGGCGATGCGTGGCATCTCTTTGATGGGAGATCCCAACAGGGAATCTCTCAGAACATAATACAGAAAGAGGGAATTAAACTTCAGGTAGCGCGGCCAGAGGCGGCGGGGTTCCTGCATGAGACGATACAGCCAGGTGAGACCGCGCTGCTGCATCCATGGGGGAGCAAAGGGCCGTCCGCCTGCCAGCAACTCGAACGCATCTCCCACGGCAAAAAAGACCCCGCGGTCATGCCTGTGCATGTTGCTTCTGATCCAGCGTTCCTGGCGCTCCCCGCCGAGAGCCACCCAGATAAAATCCGGTGCCGCGTCCCGAATGGTTTTTGCGAAGTCCTGTTCATCCTCCTCTGTCCATGCCCGGAACGGTGGCGACAGCTCGCCCACAATTTGAATATTCGGATTCAGGGATCTGGCCGCCGTCTCCAACTTCTCCAGCGTGGCCGGACTCCCTCCAAAAAAGAAATGCCGGCAGGTGGCCGGGGAGTTGGCCAGGACGTATTTCATGAAATACGGTCCATACACACGATCTGCGAGGCCAGCGCCTGCTTTGTTCATGGCCCAGACAAGTGGGTAACCATCCGGCAGAATCAGGTCAAATTCCCGGAGTACTTTTCCGAAGGTGGGGTCATGACGGGCCAAGGCCACCAAGTGGGTATTACATGCTGAGACTGCGGCCGGCGTGTCCAAAGAGGAAAGTCGCAGCGACTCCGCGAGAGCGTCCTCATACGTTGAAACGGCCACTGGCGTTCCGAGCACGGGCACATTTCTTCGGAGACTTCTCATGCGTTTTGCTGGTGAATCCGTTTCCGAAGAGCTGTTCCCCGGGCCGCTCCTGCAGGTTCTGCGTGGATGGCTCCCCCGGAAAAACAGGCCCACGCATCACGCAGGGTTTTTGCATTCCAGGAAAAGGTGCGGAAAAACCTGAGATAGTTGCCGGGCAGGTAGCGGGTCATGTGTTGGCTGTGAGGACTATGAAAAGAGAGATAAGACAGATTCTGGAGCAAAGAGCAAAACTTGATGTAGCCCGAAGCCGGGGAAGCAGGACCCACGGGTGGCAGATGAGGCACCACCACCTCGCACGTGAAGACCGCCCTCCCGCCCGAGGCTGCGCGCATGGAAAATTCCAAATCCTCCCCCAGCATCCAAAAATCCCGGCGGTGCGGACCAGTGGAGTGGTAGAGGTTTGATGACACCAACACGCAGGCCCCTGTGCACCAGCAGAAGGGGTGGGGGCCCGGTCCAAGCAATGCGAGGGCATCGGCAGGTGTCCTGGCCTGGCGAATCAGTGACCTTTGATTCCGCAGGGAGGGCTCGGGGAATCCCCACAGCAATCCCTCTGAGTCCGCGAGGAGCGGGGCGACGGCATCGGCATTGGAAAGCAAGCGCACCATCTTTTCGATACCATCCGGGGGGAGCACCACATCATCGTCCAAAAACAGAAGATCTGCCTTCTCCAAACCGGAGGCAGCATTGCTCCAGCCAGCCCCCGGGCCGGGGTTGGAAGAGTCTTCGAGGACTTTGATGTTGAGGCTGCTCTGCGTCGCCATCGCGGCCGTGGTCCCATCCGGGGCATGATCAGAGATCACACACAAATCCGGGGGCCGGCTGGAAGCCGCCAAACTGTCCAGCAGCCTTTTGAGTTCCTGCGGCCGCCGGTGGGTGACCGTGAGAGCTGCCAGCGGCTTCATGTCAGCGCCGGGACCCAGCGTTTGAGTGTGCCCTCCAACGACTCGTGAATTTCACGGAGATGAATCCCGGTTGCTGAAAGCTTGTCCGTGTTGAGTTCACAACTGGCCCGCCGGACCCGTCCGGGGGCCGACATAAAATCCGCATCATCTTTAAAAAAGGTGAATGTCTTTTTTGTGAGGCCATGACGTTGCAGGGCCTCGATCACTTCGGTGGTGCTGATGGCACCGGGGTTTGTCACATTGTAAATACCAGCCGGAATTTCCCGGATCAGGGATTCGATGGCCGCTTCAGCGAACTCCTGGCGCTGGGAAATCGAGCCCCGGACCTCCAGCAACTTTTCATACGCCATCAGCTTCGAGAGATAATTCCGCTCGTGGTCAAACTCATCAAACGGAATCCGCATCCTCCAGACCAGGCAGCTGGGTGCTTCGCGCAGCAGGGTTTCTGCCATGGCTTTTGTTTTGGCGTACCAACTCGAGCGGGGGTCTCCAAACGCAAAGTTCGGCAGATCGTCCTCGGTGAACGGGCTGCCATCCGGTCGGCAACCTTCATAAATGCAGCCTGAGGAGACATGACCCCAGCGCACCCCTTCCGAGGCTAAAACTACTGCGAGGACTCCGGGAAGATGTGTGTTCACCCGCAGACATCTGAACTTTTCGTTTTCCGTGCCATCAATGTTCGGGCGTCCTGTGAAGCCAATCGCGTTGATGGCAAAACGCGGGCGGAGAGCCCGGATCGCGGCAGCAATTTCGTCAGGATTCGACGCATCCAGATCCTGATGGGAGGGGGCTGTGAAGGGCAGGTTTTTGGATGCCAGCACCCGCGCAAATGCGGCGCCGACATATCCGCTGCCTCCCAAAAGTAAGATCATAGGCACAAAGTCCTAGCGTGTTCGGCTGGTGGGTTCAAGCAAAGCGCCCATGGGGGGGTGCCGGAAGGTCAATGTTGCGTGGACAAACCCGAATGCTCATACTGACCCCATGGTTTCTCCAAAACCGATCCCCGGGGATACTCATCTCCGCTTGCCGGACGCACCGCCGGGCGAAGTGGTCAACCGGCTGCTTTTTTCGTTCACGAGCCTGATCTCCTATCAGGCCCGCAGGGTGGATGACCCCGCCACCTGTTCCGAGGCCTTCCATCAGATCCGTGCCACCGCCAAACGCGTCCGGGCTCTCTTGAAGCTGACCGCTGCCGTGACGCCCGCCTCATTACGCAAGCAACTTGATGTGAGCGTCTCCAAGCTCAAAGATTCTGTGGCGCATGCCAGGGACCGGGATGTGTTGATTTCTCGTCTCAAAGAGCTGTGTGGCGGGCACTCCTCGGAAAATGTCCACTCCCCGGTGCTGCATCCGGGAGGAAAAATCATCCAGCCGCTTGCCCGCGATTTGGAGGCCGGGGTGGCAAGCCTGCACCTTAACAAACTGACGCGCCGTGATGTTTTGCGGGAAATCTCGATTTCCTATGCCCGCGCTTGGGCCATGTTTTTGGCCTGCCGCAAGAAGCCCCACGATGAGCAGCTTCACGAGTGGCGCAAACATGTGAAAATCCTGCAATTTCAGTGCGTGGCCTTCTCCGAAATTGATCCTTTGGCCGTAACCGGATTCCGCGCGTCCGTCCTTGCCCGATTGCTTGGGGATCATCATGACTTCACGGTCATGGAAGGACATGTCCGAAAAGCCAGAAACCGACGGAAGCAGGATCTGAAAAAAATCGCCAAACGCAAATCAGCTCTCGCCAAGTCCGCCCGCAAAGCCGGGAAGTTCCTGTTTTGCCTCACTCCGCGGGAGTTTGCCGCTGGCTTGGCCAAAGGGGTTTGAAAGCTCTGTGGCCGGTTGGCTCTGGCGATGCGCTCGGAAAAACGCACGGATGGTCTGTTCGTCCATATTTTCAAAAAACCTCGTGGAGTGGGTCACCTTCTTTTTGTTGGTGATCAATACCCGGGGAGAACATGGCAAGCCTCGCCATCGAAGCCCCATGGGATGATGCCCGGTGGCAAAGTCCCCGTGTTTCAGTCCCACCGCGTGAATGAACAGCCCGAACAACTGATCCTCATGCAGCCTGCTCCATAAAATTTCTCTGCGGGCCAGGAGATTTCCCGTCATCAATCGTCCCACACACTCCCTGCTCATGAAGTAGGCACCTCCCATACAATGTTCGCCGGGCTCATAACCATTGCGAAGGCTCTGTTTCAAAACCCTACGGAGCAGGAACCAACCCCTCACACGCCCCGGCCTCAGGACCGACCGGAAACCAAGCTCCTGCTCCAATTTCTCCCGCGCCCAAGAGAACCCCCTGGGTTTCCCATTGCAGTCCGTTCGATACGAACCAATGATGCCGGACCCGGGATTTTTTTCAAAATAGGCGATCGCATCTCTCTCAGGATTATGCCCAATCACCAAGGCGTCCGTGTCCAGGCGCAGCAGAACGTCAAAGGCGTAGTTCTGATAGGCAAACGCAAAACCGCGTGAGAGCGTGAAATAAAGACCGGAATGCCGCCCATAGACACGCTCGCTTGGCTGGACAACAACCCCGGGAGAATGTGCTCTGACAGTCGCGCCGGTTCCTTTTCCAGAATCATCAAGCAGAATCACCACATGCGATGGCGTTACGTAATGACGGACACTCTCAATCGTGTCCCAAATGTTTTCCAACTCACAAACGGGCCCGACCGGAATGATAACTGCAAGGGTCACTTTTTGCATGGTAGAATCGTGGGGCTATCAGGCAATAAGTGGCGTGGGAACCCGGCAGATCAAAATCATGGACGTTTTGTCAGCTCTTTCAAATGGGAGGCATGCCAACTTGCATCAATGGAAAATTGATATATGATGACGTTATCATGCGCACCATCATAGATCTCCCTGACGAGCAGGTCAATGCACTTGCTGAACTGTGCAAGTTGGAAGGAATTTCACGCGCTGAGGCGATCAGAAGAGCCTTGAGTGTGATGTTGACGCGAAGCCAAACCCGAGGGCGGGAGCAGGCCTTCGGTGCGTGGAGCAAGCGGGGAGACAGCCGAAAAATCGTGAATGCTTTGCGTCAGGAGTGGGAGGAATGAAAGCTCTCATTGATAGCGATGTGTTGATCGATTATTTGCAAGGCATCAGCAAAGCAAAGGCGGAGATCTCTCGTTATGAAAGCCCCCTCTACTCAAGCATTTCCTGGATGGAAATTATGTGTGGAGCAGAAACCCCCAGTGAGCGTCAGGCGGCTCATTCACTTTTTGCCTCCATGAAGCAAATCCCCCTCTCCCGGGAAATTGCAGAAAAAGCGGTTGAGGAAAGAAAAAGGCAGGGGCTGAAACTCCCTGATGCCATCATTTTGGCGAGTGCAGACTTTGAGGGATGCATTTTGATTACGCGGAACACAAAAGATTTTGATGCAAGCGATCCACGTGTGCGCTTTCCCTATTCCCTGTGAGGGACATCCGTAATTACCGGAGATGTCAAAAATGTGACTCTTCAGCAAATCAGCCCGATGGTTCGTTGCGCCTTGGCCGGGGGTTGACCCGGGTTACAGAGCGTTCATGATGGCTTCATGAAATCCTACCGCAAAGAGATTTGGTTTCAGGTTCCTGCAAGGCGCGGCTTTATGAACATCACGCCACAGATTGCTGATTGTTTAGTGGAGAGTGGCATTCGCGAAGGCCTGTGCCTTGTGAATGCGATGCACATCACAGCGAGTGTTTTTGTGAATGATGACGAGTCGGGTTTGCACCGGGATTTTGAGAGATGGTTGGAAGGACTGGCTCCCGAGAAACCACACTCGCAATATGCCCACAACGGGGCGGAGGATAATGCGGATGCCCACCTGAAGCGCAGCATCATGGGGAGGGAGGTGGTTGTGGCGGTGACGGCGGGGCAACTCGACTTTGGGCCATGGGAGCAAATCTTTTATGGGGAGTTTGACGGGCTTCGCCGCAAGCGGGTGCTGGTCAAAATTATCGGAGAATGAGAGACTGCGGTACAAAAAATGGCGCTTTCCTTGAGGGTGGCAGACAGGTAATTTCCAGACAGTGATGACATCTTCCACGATCAGAATTCCGGCCACCACGGCCAACATTGGCCCCGGCTTTGATTGTTTGGGGATTGCGCTTCAGATTTACAATTTTGTCACCGTTCGGAAGGTTTCTGCCGGATCGAAGGAATCCGTTGGCCCGGCGGATGTGATGGTGGATGATGCGGCCGCTGCATTTTTCAGGGTGTCCAAACGCAAGCCCTTTCCTTTTGGCTGGAGCATCCGCGGCGAAGTGCCCCGCTCGCGCGGCCTGGGAAGCAGTGTGACCGTTCGTTTGGGCATTTTGCACGGACTGAATGATCTCTGCAACGGGCCACTCGAGAGGGAGTCGATTTATGAGCTTTGTGCGGAGTTGGAAGGGCATGCGGACAATGCGGCTCCGGCCGCTTTTGGAGGCTTCACCATCGCCGGTCCCGGCACAGAATTGCAGCGCTACCGGGTGGACACCACGCTGGAGTTTGTGCTTTTGATTCCCGATTTGGAAGTGCTGACCGAAAAAGCGCGGAAAGTGCTGCCAAAATCCATTCCGTTTGCTGATGCGGTTTATTCTGCGTCCCATGCGGCAGCGGTGGCAGGGGCCTTTGCGAGCCGGGATTATGCACGGCTTGCCAACGCATTTGGAGACAAGCTTCATCAGTCCTACCGGTTGAAATTGGTGCCCTATCTCGATGACGTCATTGCTGCGGGCCGTAAAGCCGGCGCTCTGGGAGGCTGGTTGAGCGGATCGGGGTCCACGGTCGCTTGTGTCACGCTTGGATCCCCCGAGAAAGTGGCGGCTGCCATGCTGGCTGCCTCCGGTCTTCAGCATGCTTCTGCGATCACGGCTCGCGCTGACAATTCCGGCGTGAAAATTCCAACCAGTAAGTGAGACGCTGGCTTGAGGGTCTCGAGACCTTTGCCATTGATGTCATTCTTGGACGTCGTTACGGAAAACGGGCCGATGTCCTCCGTTGGGTCATGCGCGGGGTTTCCTGGATCTATGCGTTGCTGGTGGCCTCCCGTCTCGGGCTTTACCGGGGACGAACCCTGAAATCACGGCCCACCGGCTGCCCGGTGATCAGTATCGGGAACCTGACCGTGGGGGGCACCGGTAAAACGCCGGTCGTGGAAATGCTGGCTGCGACCTTGCGAGACGGGGGGCGAAACGTTGCCATTCTCAGCCGGGGTTACAAAAGTGTGCCGAAACCATTTTTCGTGAGGCTGTGGGATAATCTGGCCAAAAAGAAGGGTGTTTTTATGCCGCGGGTGGTTTCTGACGGAGTTTCGCTTCTGCTGGATTCCCGCGAGGCCGGGGATGAGCCATTTATGCTGGCCAGCAATCTGAAGGGAGTGGTCGTTCTCGTGGACAAGGACCGGGTGAAATGCGGTCTGCATGCGATCCGGGAATTTGGAACGGATGTTTTGATCCTGGATGATGGATATCAATATCTCCGGCTCCACCGCACAATTGAAATCGCCCTCATCGATCGCCAGTCGCCCTTCGGAAACGAGTTTCTGCTTCCTCGGGGGACACTTCGTGAGCCACCCAAAAACCTGGCACGGGCAACTCATATCTTTATCACAAAAAGCACGGAAGAGACCAATGAGGCGCTCATTCAGCGGATTCGCCAATATAACCGCACGGCCGATATCATTGAATGTGCCCACCGGCCAGTTGTGCTTCGCAATTTCACGACGGGGGAAACCGAGCCACTCACATTTTTGAAGGGTCTGAAAATCGGGGCGATCTGCGGCATTGCCGTGCCGGAAAGCTTCGAAGCCGCCCTCACGGAGCTGGGTGCGGAAATTTGTGTGTCAAAAGCTTACACCGACCATCACCGCTATTCAGACCGTGAGGTGGAGGCCTTCATCCGGAGGTGTGCCAAGCGGGATCTGGATGCCATTGTGACCACGGAGAAAGATGCGGTGCGGATTCCCCGGATCCTCGAACCCGATGTCCCCATTTATTACCTGCGGGTGGAAATTGAAATTCTGCGCGGGCATGCCAACTATCAAAAGCTTGTGAACCGGCTCATCCGGCCGATGCCCATCGTGGCTCCTGAGCCACTCTTTGTTTAATCTGAGTTTGAGGAAGAGGGGGGCGCGATCCGCATGCTCTCGACCTGATCCGGCGTCAGACCAAGTCCATAGGCAAGAAGGGATGTGGATTCCGGCCAAACCTTGGCCTTATTGCTTCCCAACACTATGGCAATCACATCGCGCCCCGCATAAGAGCCGCTTGAGATCAGGCAATGGCCGCTCTTAACCGTGTAGCCGGTTTTCATGCCGTTGCAAAAGGAGTAGGTGCGAAGCACCCGGTTGGTGTTGCGAAGGGTGGTCGTGCGCCCGGAGTTAAACTGGAAGGTGTAATATTTGGTGCGGATCATCTCCCTCACCGACTGGTTGAAATAGGCGGCGCGTGCCACGCGGGCCATGTCCCTCGCGGTCGAGTATTGACCCTCTGCAGGCAGGCCATTGGGGTTTTTGAAATTTGAAGAGTTGCCGCCAAGACGCCGCATCTTGGCATTCATCTTCTCGGCAAACCCCGCCACGCTTCCCGCATTGTCCCGGGCCAAGGCCCTCGCCACGTCGTTGGCACTTTTGACCATGAGCACGGTCAGCAGATCTTTGCGGGCATAAGATTCCCCGGCTTTCAAATACAACTTGGTCGGCTCGGCGAGCGTGTCGGATTGGGCAATGATGATTTTTTTATCAAGCCCGCCTGCTTCCGCGATAAGAACCGCCGTGAGAAGCTTTTGGGTGCTGGCAACGGGCATCCGCTCGTTCTCATTTTTTTTGAAGAGCACCTTGCCCGTGTTGGCATCAAAAAGGAGGGCGCAGCGTGCCGTGATGGCCGGTTGCTCGACCGCGAGGGCGGTGGAGAGAGAAACTGCAAGCAGAACCCCCATGACCCCCAACTGCTTCCAAAGACTAATCATTCGGATTTTTTCCTGCGAAGGGTGATGCGTTTGACCCGGGCGTCATCCTTGGGACTCCACGTCGCGATGTCAGGGTCCTCTTTGAACGTGTTGTGGACGATGTAGCGATCGTAGGAATTCAGGGGTTCGGTCTGAAGTGGTTTTCCATGCGAGAGGACCGCTTCGGCGAGGTGGCGGACTTTGGCAATAAGAGCATCATCCCGA
The DNA here is from genome assembly GCA_041738805.1 of Terrimicrobiaceae bacterium. Classification (GTDB taxonomy): domain Bacteria; phylum Verrucomicrobiota; class Verrucomicrobiia; order Chthoniobacterales; family Terrimicrobiaceae; genus JAJTZA01. The sequence goes on from JBGSPC010000280.1 coordinate 23,742, forward strand.
ATGGCCCGGTGGTGCTCCACATCAACCGTGATGCGCGGGGCCGACGGGTCGGCGTTTTGCAGCAGGCGGTTCACAAGGAATTGAAGGTCCTCAAGAACCTCCAGATGATGCCCCACGAGCAGATCGGCATCATGCGTGTAAATCTGAAGGATCAGGTGGCCATCCCTCTGCTGCTCTTCGATTTCAAAGGCGAAGCCGAGGTAGCCGAGGATCGTGTCGAGAGTTTCGCGGGGTGTGCTCATGATTTCGCTAGGTCTTGGGTCGCTTCTTTTTCTTTGCGGTGGCTGCTGCTTCCCTCTTTGCAATCACACTCTTCTTTTCGAGTTCCGGCAGTGGCTTGTTCCGTGTCAGATAAAGTTGAACAATAGAAAAAATATTCTGAGTTGTCCAATAAAGTGCAAGGGCACTCGCGTAGTTATAACAAAAAACCAGGAAAATGACGGGCATGAAGTAGAAAATGCGCTGCTGCATGGCATCTCCGCTTTTGGGGGTGATGATCATTTGCCAGACCATCGACCCGGCCATCACGATGGGTAGAATGTTGATGGGAAAGCCAAGAAGGCGGAACACCGTGTCGGGCTGGGACAGATCGTTGACCCACAGAAACGAGCTGTTCCGGAGTTCGATCGCACTGCCCAACATGGCATAAAACCCGAAAAATATAGGAATCTGAATCAGCATGGGAAGGCAACCGCTGAAGGGATTGACCCCATACTCGCGATACATCTTCATCATTTCCTCATTCAACTTCTGCGGCTCGTCCTTGTACTTCTCCCGCATTTCGGTCATTTTCGGAGAAAGCGCCGCCATCTTGCGCATTTCATTGGTGGCCTTGTTTTGCACCGGCCAGAGGGCGGATTTGATGACGAGGGTCAGGACAATGATGGATGCCGCATAGTTGCCGAGGAGGGCATGGAGGCTGTTCATGGCCCAGAGCAGGAATTCGCTGATAAAGCCAAACATACCGAAATTCAGAGCCCCGTCCTGGCCGCCGCCCATTCCCCGGAGGAGCGCCAGATCTTTCGGACCGGCGTAGATCGAGAAGGTTTCCGAGATTTTTTCGCCGGGGGCCAAAGAGAATGGAGGCAGACCCAAGGCGCCCTGCATTCCCAGCACATGGGTCGCATTGAGTTTCTGAGCATTAAAACGTGTGGCCCACACCGAGGCCCCTTTGGTTTTTTCTGTCGTCACAATCGTGCAGAAGTATTGGCTGGTGACGCCTGCCCAGAGGACGTCCGGTTTGAGCTCATTGTAGAGGGTTTTTGCCCCGCTCCACTGAATGCCAAGAAAGGGAATTCCGCCGGGGTTGAACCAATTCACATCAATGCCCGTGGTTTTGCCCTCATGGTTCCAATCGAACTTGGTATACATCGGCAAGTCGTTCGCGTGGATGGGAGCCGCACCGCCCGTGCTCACGTAAAATCCCTCCCGGCTGAGTTTTGAAGCTCCTGTGTTTCGGAAAGCGACTTCCAATCCCACCTTGTAGGGATTGGCAGCATCATCGGATGGGGGCGTGAAGGTTTTGATGATCTCCAAGCCATCGTCTTCGGTTTTCCGGAAAACGACTTGTTTGCTTGGTCCGATGGGATCCATTTCGAAACCACCGGAGACCTCTCCCGCCCGGAAACCGATAGCCCCAATGGGCATGGCCCGGTTTCCATTCAGGGCAACCGCCTGCTTTTGCTCGGCGAGGTGCAGCAAGAGGATCGCCTTCTCGATGCCGCCGGCATCATTGCTGAACACATACTCCGCATTTTTGCTGGAGACACTCTGACTGCGGGCTGAGATGCTGGGAGCTGTCGCCGGGGTGGGGGGCTCAAGGATCCGTTCGGGAGTGGGGGAGGGCGTCGCTGCGGAGGGCTCAGCACCTGGGGTGGCTGTGGCGGATGCCGTGGCCGGCTGCGGCGGGCGACTGTAATCTTTGACGTAAAACCACTGCCAGAGGATGAGCCCGGCAATACATAAAATAACGGCGATCCAACCTTGACGATCCATTAGCAGGCCGGTCTCCCGGTGTTTGAGTGTGAGTGTTCCATGTTATGACAAATGCTTTTCGGTTTTTTGCTCCAGGGGAATCCGGCCTCCAAGGTGGTGGGCACCGGATCAAATCCGCAGCCACCCCAGGGTTGGCAGCGGGCAAACCGTAAAACGGCCAGCCACAACCCACCAAACGTTCCGTGCTCGCGAATGGCGCCGATGGCATACAGTGAGCAACTGGGTTCAAAGCGGCAGCCACAGCCCGGCCCACACAAGGCATGGATCACCGGCGAGACCCCCCAGTGGTAGATTTTAAGAAGAAAAATAAGAAATGAGCTCATGCGGAGATGCGCAAAATAGAAAGTCGGCTGACGAGAAGCAACCATTCCTCGCGAAGTTCTTCAAAAGATGCGTCGGCCGCCTTCGATTTGGCCGAAGTCACCACCATCCACCCGGGATTCAAATCCGGTCTCGCCAACCGGAAAATTTCCCGGAGTCTGCGGCGAACACGGTTTCTAACAACAGCCCCCCCCACTTTTTTTGAAGTGACAATGCCAGTGCGTGTCGGCTGGGAATCTGAGCTTGATCTAAGAGCAGACACCCGGATCAATGAGCCTTGCACCAGCTTGCCGCGTTTCCGAACTAACGCAAATTCCGACGTCAGCCGCAAGCGTGCTGAGGACGGGAATCGCAAGCGTTTGGACTCAGGCTTGGGTGTGACGGGCGAAGTGGACTTCAACGCCCTTAGGCAACAACCGTTTGCGGCCACGCTGACGACGACGGGAGAGGATGCCCCGCCCGCTTTTGGTTTTCATACGGGCGCGGAATCCGAATTGCTGCTTGCGCGTGCGCTTGGATGGTTGGTAGATGCGTTTCATTTTCTGCTGAAATTGTTGGGTGGGAGAGAATTCCGCGATTTGCTGTGGAAGTCAAGACGGATTCCATTAAATCTCCAAAGGTTTGGGATGGGAGGTGAGGATGCGGTTTCCTTTGGTTGTGAGCACGATGACGTCCTCGTGGCGTACCCCTCCCACACCGGGCCAATAAATGCCGGGTTCGACGGTGATCACGATGCCCTTTTGCAGGTTCGGGGTGGCCACACGCGGAAGTTCGTGGATCTCCAGGCCGAGGCCATGGCCAAGGCCATGGAAAAACCCGCGCCAGCGGCCTTCGTGAATTTCGGTGGGGTAGCCGGCTTTGGCAAAGAGTTCGCGGATTTCGTTTTGGAGGGCTAATCCGTCAATGCCGGGCTTGAGGGCCTGAAGAGCCTGTTTTTGCCCTTCGAGGCAAAGCTTCCAGAGTTGGCGCTGGGCGTCATTGGCCGTTCCACGAATAACGGTCCGCGTGATGTCCCCGAAGTATCCGGTTTTTGCGTCCCGCGGGAAAATGTCGAGGATGATCAGTTCGTTTGCGCGCAAAGGGCCGGCTCCGCGGGCGTGGGGGTCGCAGGCCTGCTCTCCACCGGCGACGATGGAGTCCATGCGGGCCTCACCTCCGGCACGGAGGATCGCGGACTCAATTTCCACGCGCAGAATTTCCGACGTGAGGATTTTTTTGGACCAAACCAACTTCCGGTCCTTGCGGATTTTGGATGCCGCCAGAACCTCAAAGGCGCGGGCCATGCCGGCTTCGGCGATTTTTGTGGCATGCGTGAGCGCATGAATTTCCCGTGGGGATTTGATTTCCCGCTCCGGGTGGAACGGCCCTTTCACCGGGCGCAGGCGGATCCCTTCTTTTTTGAGAGCCCGGGCAAGGCCAAGGGGAAAGTCGGCGGAAACCACCGTCTTTTTTGCTTTCTGGTCCCGGAGAAATCCGGCCAGCACCCTGGAATAGGCCGGTTTACGTGTCCGCTTTCCCTGAACTTTTTTCTCAAAATCCGAGAACGCAAAAACCTCATCCACGCTTGCGGTTTCCCGGGCCCGGTCGATTTCCAGGTCACTCATCAAGAGAACCCGGCGCCCGTCTTTTTCAATAAGGACAAAAGGATCAGGTGCGCGGAATCCGGTCGCGTAAAGCATGTCCGCGTTGTGATCACTTGCGGCAACGGCCAATTTTGTATGTTTCACAGGGGCTGACTCTGCTTCAAATGGGTGGGAATGAGCAAGCCCACGCATCGTTGGACCCGGATCGCACCCGCCAAATGGGAGGACGCCTGGGAGGAGCGTCTCCGGTTTCTTGGTCCGGAGCGGCTTGCGATTGTGACCTGGCCGGATTCGCGGGCCATGAAGATTGAGGCGTATTGTGACGAAAAAACCGCCGCCCGCCTGATCAAAGAATTTGGAGGGCGATCCGCTCTTTTGCCCAAAGATCTTTGGAGCGGGAAAGCCCAGGCTCCACGCCGCCCATTGTCCATACGCGGGAAACTCAAAATTTTCTCGGATGAAGCCCAATGGAGTGAATGGGCAAAACCAAAGCCTGTGGGTTTGCTGGTCCCCGCCGGGATGGCCTTTGGAACGGGTGAACATGCGACCACGGGGACCTGTTTGCGAATCCTTAGTGATCTTGCAGAGAGTTTGCCACAGGGTTTTGAAGCTGCTGATCTGGGAGCGGGCAGTGGCATCCTCGCCATCGCCTCCGAGTTTCTCGGGGCCGGAAAGGTGTTTGCTTTGGACAATGACCCTGCTGCCGTCCGCGTCGCCAAGGCCAACGCCCGAAAAAACCGGTGCAAAAAAATCCACGTTGCGAAAGGCAGTGTGCTGGATTGGGTGCCGGAATCCCCCTGCCATCTTGTCATCGCAAACCTTTACAGCGATCTGCTTATTGCAGCGGCCCCTGTTATTATCCGCGGGGTGCGTCCGGGTGGTTTCCTTATTTTTTCAGGTGTCCTCAAAACTCAAGCCGATGACGTGTGCAGGGCACTCCTGCGTGAAGGATTCAAAATTCTGAAAATTGTGAATCGCGGCAAATGGTGTGCCGGTCTGGCAGTGAAGAAATCGTCCCTGCGCTACTGACCCTCAAAAAAACTTCGATCCGGGCCCCGGACCTGCTTTCATACCTGCATGGCACTTTTGATCAAAGGGGGTGAGATAGTGACCGCATCTTCGCGGTATGTGGCGGATATTTTGTGCGAAGGTGAGACGATCTCGCGCATTGATTCGGGAATCTCTCCTCCCGATGGTGCTGAGGTGATTGATGCCACCGGCAAGTATGTCTTTCCGGGATTTATCGATCCTCACACACACATCTATCTGCCATTCATGGGCACGTTTTCGAAGGACACCTACGAGACCGGAACAAAAGCGGCGCTGATCGGGGGGACAACAACGATTTTTGATATGTGTTGCCCAGGACGGTCTGAGGAGCCCATGGACGGTTTCCAGACCTGGAGGGCTCAAAGTGAGGGGAGTGCCGCTTGTGATTATTCCTTCCACATGGGAGTCACCAAATTCGACGCGGCTTCTGCGGCCCAGCTCCGTGAGATTGTCAAAGCGGGCATCCAGTCTTTCAAAATCTTTTTGGCATATAAAGGGGCGCTGGGAATTGATGACTCCGAATTGTTTCAAGCCCTCAGTCTGGCCAAAGAACTGGGTGTTGTGACCACGGCCCATTGTGAAAACGAAACCCTTGTTTCCGAGCTGCAACGTGCCTTGTTGGCATCAGGCCGGACAGACACGGGTGCCCATCATGACAGCCGCCCACCGCGTGTGGAGGCCGAGGGGGTTCATCATTTTCTCACGTTTGCCGAGATGACCGGGGCTCCCGTTTACATTGTGCATCTGAGCTGTCGGGAGGCCCTCGAGGAAGCTCTGTCAGCCAGGCTTCGCGGCGTTAATGTGTCCATCGAAACCGTGATCCAATATCTCACGTTGGACAAAACTCATGCCGAACTCCCGGATTTTGAGGGTGCAAAATATGTGATGTCCCCGCCTCTTCGCGACAAATCCCATCAGCCCATTCTGTGGAATGCGCTGCAGCAAGGCCTGATCAACACCGTCGGAACCGACCATGCCCCCTTTGATTTTAAAACCCAGAAAATCATGGGCCGGGATGACTTCACAAAGATCCCGAACGGAATCCCGGCCATCGAGGACCGGATCAATCTCCTCTACACCTACGGCGTGCTCGCAGGAAAAATTGACCTCTCGACGTTTGTGAGAATTGCCAGCACGAATGCCGCCAAAATTTTTAATCTTTATCCCAGGAAAGGCACGATTCAGCCTGGCGCTGACGCGGATCTGGTGATTTTTGACCCGGACTATCAGGGAACCCTCAGCGTAAATACCCACCATATGAACATTGACTACAATGCTTACGAGGGATGGAACATCCAAGGGCGTCCTTCAGTGGTCACCCTCCGCGGAGAGGTCGCGGTGCGGGATGGCCGGTTTGTGGGAACGCCAGGCCGGGGGCAGTTTCTTCAGCGCAAAACCGGGACCCCCTGATCGCCGTGGATCCACATCCTGAAGAAACAGCCCTTATTGCCAGCCCGCCGCCAGTCTCTCTGCGTGTGGATGTCGCCAGCCAACGCATGGGTTTGCTTTTTGATGGCGTGATTGACCGTGAATTTGAGATTTCCACCTCGCGTTATGGATTGGGATGCGAAGAGGGGAGTTTGAAAACCCCGCTCGGACGTTTTGTCATCACGGAAAAGTTCGGCGATGGGGCCCCTCCCGGTGCCATTTTTCGTTCCCGTCAACCAACAGGGGAAATCGCCTTGCCCGGCGGGGATGAGGACCTTGTTCTCACACGGATTTTTTGGCTTTCAGGCCTTGACCCCGGGAACGCCAACACCCATGACCGCTACATCTATATCCATGGCACCAACCAGGAACACCTCATTGGTCAGCCGGCCAGTCATGGGTGCATTCGCATGCGCAACGCAGAAATCATCGTTCTCTACGATCTTGTTCCCCGGGGAACACCCGTGGAGATAATGAGCTAGCTGGCTTACCCCTTCACATACGCGAGGACAAACGCGGTGATAAAAATATTCACCAGCGCCAGCTCGAAGAAGAAGTACCAGCCGAGTTTCATGAGCTGGTCATAGCGAAAACGAGGAAGCGTCCATCGAACCCAGATAAAAACCAAGAGCAGCACGGTAACTTTGCCAAAGAAGGTCGCGATATTCACAAACCCCCAGAACGCCGAGATGAGCCATTCCGGGAGGAAGGTGAGTCCAAAAAACCAAGTGGAGGAACCGTCAGGGATAAACGGCAGGCTCCACCCACCCAGAAAAAGCGTCACGATCACGCCGGAGCCGGCAATCATGGCGGCATATTCCCCAAGGAAGAACAGTGCAAACCCCATGGACGAATATTCGGTGTGGTAGCCGCCGACCAACTCCTGTTCCGCCTCGGGCAAATCGAAAGGCAGCCGGTTGGTTTCTGCGAACATCGCAATCAGGAAAATCAGGAATGAAATCAACATCGGGATCCAGATGATCAGACGCTGAAGCGAAAAGCCGTCCACGCAAGACTGCCAAACCGCGGCCCAGTCCCCGGAGAACAGGGTCGCAAGGGTCAGATCTTTTGGCCACCAGGGAAAAACCATCCAGCCATTCTGAACCTGCCAGTTGACGATCTCTTGAAGGTTGAGAGTTCCCACAATCAGAAACACAGGAATCACCGAAAGACCAAGAGACAGTTCATAGGAGATCATCTGCGAACTGGACCGGATGCTGCCCAGAAACGGATACTTCGAATTGGAGGCCCAACCCGCCAAAACAATCCCGTAAACGCCCAAGGATGAAACCGCAAAAACATAAAGGACACCAATTTCGATATTGGCGATGACCATGGGCACCCCGAACAATGAGGAGCCAAATGGCAACACCGCCAGAACCAGAATCGCCGGGATCATCGAAAGCTTGGGCGCGATCCAATAATAAAATTTATTCACCCCTCCCGGCATAAAATTTTCTTTGAGGAGAAGCTTCATCGCATCCGCAATCGGCTGACCCAGCCCCAAAAACGGAATATCCTTTTTCCCTCCAAAAAGGGTCAGAGGAATTCCCACCCGGTTTGGCCCCACACGGTCTTGAATGAGTGCGCACACCTTGCGCTCCGCATAAACCGTGTAGGAAACGAATCCGAGAATCACAACAAGCAGGCCGAGGGTTTTTGCCAGGGAAGTCCAAACAAGGAACACTTCCGGCTGAAGGAGAAATTCTAAAAAGGCGCTGAATGTCATCGGTATCGCAGTCTTTTATACGTTTGTGAGATGCCCTGTCCAGCCTCCAGCGCTTTTCCTAAATTCTCCAGACAAACCTGTTTTTCCCGTCTGTATGATCCAGGTGGATCATGTAAACGGAAAGCGGCTGCACGGGCACTTGGAGACATTTTCTTTTGTCCCCCGCTTTGTGTTGAAGGAAATCTGCCATTGTGCAGAGTGGTCTCCATGAAAAAACTCAGGTGGGGACTCCTGGCCACGGGCAATATTTCCAAGGCATTTGCTCAGGGGGTGCAGCATTCGGAGAGGGGAGTTCTGGCGGCGGTTGGGAGCCGGCGGTTGGAACAAGCTCAGACGGTTGCCTCCCGGTTTCAGATTCCCAGGGCACATGGGAGCTATGAGGAACTCCTCGCGGACTCTGGAGTGGATGCTGTCTATATTTCCACGCCGCATCCCTTACACGCAGAATGGATCATCAAAGCCGCAGAAGCTGGCAAACATATTCTTTGTGAAAAACCTCTGACCCTGAATCACGCCGAGGCCATGGCGGCAGTCGAGGCGGCCCGCGCAAATGATGTTTTGTTGATGGAGGCCTTTATGGTGCGCTGCCACCCTTTCATTGGGACGCTCCGCAAGCTCATTGAAGAAAAAATCATTGGGGAAATCCGGGTCCTTCGTGCGACGTTCAGCTTTCAATCGACATTCAACCCCAACGACCGGCTTTTCAGCAACACACTCGGAGGCGGTGGGATTCTGGATGTTGGGTGTTACACCACGACATTATCCCGATTGATCGCCGGGATGGCCGTAGGACAGCCTTTTGTCAGTCCGGAGAGTGTCAGTGGGGCCGCCGCACTCCTTGAAACAGGCGTGGATGGGTGGGCTGTTGCCACTCTAAAGTTCCCCGGGGGGATCCTCGCTCAGCTTGCCACCGGGGTGCTCTTAAACCAGGAAAACGGGATTTTTATCCACGGGTCTGAGGGCTCAATCCGACTTCCGAACTGTTGGATCCCGGCCAAAGAAGGCGGAAAAATCAGCATTTGGGTGAAGCCTCAAGGAAGGGACGAATACGAGGTCTCTGTCGAAACCGATCAGTGGCTCTACGCCTTGGAGGCTGATGCCTTTGCCCGTGCGCTTGCGGATGGAAAAGCCAGTGTCCCGGAGGTCCCCATCGAAGACACCTTGGACAACATGCTCACCCTTGATCGGTGGCGTGCGGCTGCGGGGTTGGTTTACGAATCTGAGAAACCCGGCAATGATTATTCCACGCTGACGAACCGGCCTCTCAAAAAAAATGCCATCTCCCAAATGATCTATGGACGGGTCCCGGGGGTGGATGCTGATATTTCGCGATTGGTTCTGGGCTGCGACAACCAAATGACGATGCCCCATGCAGGGGTTGTGTTTGATGATTTTTTTGAGCGGGGCGGCAATGCATTTGACACGGCATATATCTATGGCGGGGGCCTTCAGGAGCGCTTGCTTGGTCATTGGATAAAGCGCCGTAATATCCGCAGTGAGGTCTTTGTGATCGGCAAGGGCGCTCATACCCCGTTTTGTGAGCCGCGATTTATTGAGCAACAGCTCGATCAAACGCTCGAACGCCTCCAGTCCGACCATGTGGATCTTTACCTGATGCACCGCGACAACACGGATGTCCCTGCCGGCGAATTTGTGGACGTCTTGAACGATTTGCGCCAGCGTGGCAGGATCCGGGCGTTCGGTGGCTCAAATTGGAGCATCGCCCGAACTTCCGAAGCCAATGCCTACGCGGCTTCCAAGGGGGTGGAAGGCTTTGCCGCCCTGAGCAATAATTTCAGCCTGGCCAGGATGGTTGATCCTGTCTGGGCAGGATGCGTTTCCGCCTCTGACCCGGAATCCAAAGCATGGCTGCAGAAAACCGGAACCGCCCTTTTTGCATGGTCCAGTCAGGCGAGAGGATTTTTTACGGACCGTGCCGGCGAAGACAAGCTATCAGACAACGAACTGGTTCGTTGTTGGTATAGTCCTGACAATTTTCAACGGCGACAGCGCGCCATGGAACTGGCCATTCAAAAAAACACAACCCCCATCAACATTGCCCTGGCTTATGTCCTTCATCAGGCCTTTGCAACGTTCGCGCTGATTGGCCCACGCACCGTTGCGGAAACCCGAAGCTCGTGCGCCGGCCTGGCGGTTTCCCTGACGCCGCAGGAGCTTGCCTGGCTCAACCTGGAGGAATGATGCCATCCCGTTCCTCGCCACAGGGGCGCAGATCAACGCAGAGCTGGAGCCTGTCGATGCACTGAATGCCGTTCTCATAAATCGGTGGATCGTAGCCGCCAAAAAAATTGGGTTCGATCCCTCGAATCCGGAACCCCAACCTCTCATAAAATTTCAAATGACGCACACTCGAGTTGCTGATGGCCACCCTCATGCGCCTCAACCCCGATCGATGGGCGTGGTCCATGAGGTAGGTTAGCATCAGAGTCCCCAACCCCTGATTCTGAACCTCCTGCCTCACCGCGAGGTTTTTGAGTTCCATCTCCCCATCCCGGATTAGGACCGCAGCCACGACCACCCATTCCCCGGCCCAGTCGCCTACAACAACCTCGCTGTCAGAAATATAGCTTTTGATGTGCTCTGGAGATGGGTCCGCAAGCAACATGAGCTCCAAGGGTGCATCTTCATGCGGGATTGTGCTGATTTTCAATGATGCAATCCTTACACCTTTTCCTAAAAAATGAAGCCTTTGATCCACGGCTCATCCCTGCCGCAATGGGGAAAAACTCCATTGGCTTGACTAAAAAACCACCCGCAAAGGTGTGCGTCCTTTGGAAAGGCTCACGAATTGCAAGATTCAGCATGTTGGCTGTTGTCATTTTTCCAGCGTTCGGCTAACTGGAAGCAAGTTTCTGATTGGCCATGGATATCGAGGAGGCAGACATGCGTGTGATTGTGAGGCTGCTCGGTGAGACAGCCTCGCTGTCAGGCGGGCTCATGAACAAAAAATTGTATCTCTTGGATGGCCTTTGCAATTTTGTCGGCTCAAGGGAGTGGGCATGGGCGTTGGCTCCCACAAAGGGAGCATCGGACTCATTTCTTTTGCGCAGGAAAATCGGTGAGTGTTTCGATTGGCCGGTCAAGCTGCCTGATGCCGCCGGTTCAACCCTTCGGCCAGAGTCCTTCTCTGACCATTCACCTTCCCACATCATTTGCTCGGCTGTCGCCGTGAACGCGCACACCCAAAGCAGGATTCTTCTCCTGCGGGACCCCGGTGAACCGGCCTACAACATCCGGGAAATCCACCTTGCCTCCCTCGTGCTTGATGAAATCCCGTGGATCCACTGGCGGGAGTGGAAATCTCAACGGCCCTCCCATGCCAAACTTTCCCCCCGACTACAATGGACAATGGACCTTCTGCTCCTTGGACTTGGCCGGAAGGACATTGCCGATCAGATTGGAATTTCCGAAGGGACGGTCAGCGGCTATATCCGCAAGCTCTATCAGCAATTTGAGGTTAACTCTCAGGCCGAACTCATGCGACTCCGCTCTCACGAAGCTTCCGTGACAAAACCATACCATGCCAACGTCTGAATCCATTGTATGAAATCGACACTCTCCGAGTCCGATGCCCGGGCGATTGTGCGTCTCCTTGGAGAAGTTGCGGCCATTCAAGAAGATCTCACGTCCCAGAAGCGCCATCTCATGGAAGGGCTTTGCACCTTGATTGCCGCAGACTCCTGGGCTTGGGCCACCACGTTTCATTTTGCACCGGAAGAGGTGCCACTAAACTCCGGCTTCCTCACGGGAGGCTTCGATGCTGAGCAATTTGCCAAATTCCAGGAAGCTCTCGAACACCCCGATACCGGTGTTCTCAATGCCACTCTGACCACAGAGTTTAACAAAAAACAAACCCACCTCACCCGCTTGAGGGACCAGATCGATTTGAAGGGGCACTTTCAAAAGACGGACGTTTACCCGATCTGGATCGCTGCGGGAGTGGAGCAAGTGATCCTGTCCATCCGTCCAAGCCAGAGGGGAGCCCTTTCTCAAATCGGTGTTTACCGGCGGCCGGGCTCTCCGCCTTTCGACACCCGGGAATCCCGGATCACCCATATTCTCCTTAGCGAAGTGCCATGGCTTCATGACGCCGTGCTCTCCACAGATCTCGGCTCCACGGTCACACGCCTCTCACCGCGTCAACGCATCACCCTCAATCTTCTTCTCGAAGGACAAACAAGAAAACAAATCTCCGAGCACCTCGAGCTCTCACCTCATACCATCGATGGCTATGTCAAAGAGGTATTCCGTTATTTTGACGTGCATTCCCAACCGGAGCTGATCGCCCGATTCTGCAACGGCGACGGAGGAGATGTCCCATGAAGAACGGCCTTTCTACCGGGGATGCCCGCATGCTCATCCGTCTCCTCGGGGAGGTGTGTGAGCTGCCGGAGGATCATGCGGCCAAAAAACGTCACCTCATGGAAGGTTTGTGCCATCTGGTGGACGCCGACTACTGGGCTTGGGTTCTTGCTGCTGAACTCGAACCGGGGAAGTTTCCCGTCTATGTCGGGTTTCTGAGTGGTCGTTTTTCCGAAGCGAAGCTGGCTGAGTTCCTTCAAATCCAAGCTCACCCTGACATGATTCGCTGGACAGAACCCCTTGCCAGCGCTGTTCGCAAAGCCGGGCGGCCCGTGACTCGCAATGTTCAGGATCAATTCTCCTATAAGGATTTTCTGGCTTCCGGCGCTGGCGAATGGTGGAGGCGGGCGGGAATTGAGCCCCGCTGTATCAGCTTCCACCCCTTCGCGGATGGCTCAGCGACTGGAGTAGGACTCTACCGCAAAGCCGGGCGGCCACTTTTTACAGAGCGGGAGGCACGCATCATGCATATTCTTGTCACAGAAGTTCCCTGGCTGCACCAAATGGGCTGGCCGGACGATCGGTGTGCAAATATCCCCAGTTTGCCAACCCGTTGTTGGCTTGTGCACGAAATGCTCCTCCAGAGTTACAGTCGCTCACAAATCGCAAATCATCTAAATATCTCGCCCCACACGGTCAATGACTATGTGAAACGTATCTATGCCCATCTCGGGGTCCACTCCCAATCTGAACTCATCGGGCGATTCCACTGCGGAGATGGTGCCCACATGCCCGACGATAGAAAAGCGTGAGGCTAGCCGTCATAATCATGCCCCGCTTCTATCCCGCTTTCCGGGTGAAGTGCATTTATTTCATAAGTCTCTGATGCTTTGTTTCCTTCTGTAAGTCCCAATTTTTCCACAACCCCACAATTTGGGGGGTGGTCAGAGTTTTGCGTTTGCTCCATAGATTCGCCTGTCATGCAAAACACTATGGGAAATTCGGGAATCAACCGCGGATCCGTGAAGAAGCCATTTCCTGCGGATTCCGGCATGAACCATGTGCCACCCGTCGTTGGTCCGACCTGCCCTGAGCGGGCCGTATCCCACACACCCATTGACTTCGTTCAAATTTCCTCTGACCCCCAACCCCGGGAAATCCCGCTGACATTGCGTGAGCTGGAGGTGCTGCGTGGCATCGCGGTGGGCCGGCGGAATTATGAAATTGCCCAGGAGCTATTTATCAGCACACGCACGGTCGAGAAACATATCGAGAACATCATGCGCAAGATGGGCGTCAATCGCCGCATGCTCGCAGCTGAGAACTACATGAACTCCACAGGCGTCATGGAAAATACCCTGCAAGTCCCCACTAATCGCCCTTAACGCCTGCAGTGGAAAAAATCCAGGTTCGCAATCGAAAAACAGATCATCGGTGATTGTTGCCATGAGGCCATGAAAGGGGCGCTCCAAGGGGAGGCTGGAAATCGTTCTGTTTTCCTGATGCCAACGGTGGTGTGCGACAGGCCGGGGCGACCACAAACTCTGCATAAAGTGGATCCAGGCAGGCCACGTTCCAATAGGGATTTTTTCCCGACCCCACAATTTGGGGAATAGGCAAAATTTTTGATTGGCCTCATTGAGGAAGCCATCAAACACGGCGCGTACGTTCTAATCCTTTCAAACGATCACCTCCACCCACCGGGGGGAAAATCCGCCAACCAAGGAAACTTTCATTTTTCAATATTCCCACAAAATAAATCACAAATGCTTTTCCAAATGACTGAAGATTTTCTGCAAGTCAGAAGACCAGATGCGTAACGCCCATGATGAACAACGAGATTTTAGACAAATATGGACCAAACCGGAGGCCTGCGAAGTTGGATTTGTCGCGGATTAACCCATGAGCAATGTGCAACCAGTCGTGAATGAGGCCGCACAAGACACCGACCCCCGTGACATCGGGCTAACGCTGCGTGAACTTGAGGTGTTGCGCGGAATCGCGGAAGCGCGCCGCAATTATGAAATTGCGCAGCAGCTGTTTATCAGCACCCGCACGGTGGAAAAGCATGTGGAAAACATCTTGCGCAAGCTTGGCGTCAAACGCCGCATGCAAGCCGCCCAGCACTTCCGGCTCTCCACGGAGGTGGGTGAGGAATCCACAGAAACCGCCGCCGCATAATATGTTTAAGGAATTTCCTGGCATAGCCATTCAGCCGGAAATTTCCTGCCTCTCCACGGGCGAGCTTCGGGTCTTCTGGTTTATTGGTGAAGGCCTAAAAACAAAGCAAATCGCTGATCGCCTTCATATTAGCGTCAAAACCGTCGAAACCCACCGTGAAAATATCAAACGCAAACTGGCCCTCGATGGTTTGGAAAAAGTGATTTGTGCGGCTGCCCTCTGGCGCTCCCGCTCGGGCCTGAACCCACCCTGTTGGGACAAGGGCAGTCAGATTGTATAAGTCTAACTAATATGACATAGCCCAAGACCCCTCCGTCACGGGCATAGATAGCAAGCAGCCATCGGAGATCGGAAACTCTGAGGTGGAAAAAATCCGATTTTTTGTGTTCCCACTGCAACAGGAAGTTGATAGACAGATTCAGCGTTCGGGTTGTCGCCCGGGAAAGGTGATAAACGACATCAAACGCCAAACATCAAATCGAAATGATTAGCAAAAAAGGTCTCTGGGGAATCATGGCAGCAATCCTTTTTACGGCGGGAACGCTTCATGCACAATTTGTCAGCTTTTCGGTCGGCATGAATCGCAACGGGGGAATTGGTATAGTGAATACCTCATCCCCGGGATTCACCCTCAACTCCGTATCGATCACTTTGTCGAATGACACCTTTTTTGACACAACCAACACTCCGCCGGGCACATTTTCTTTCAGTTGGGCCACAGCATTTAACAGCGGTCTCGCAACCATAGAGCTTCCTTCAAACGAGTCCACCGATGGGCAGCAGACGGCAGCCATCAGTTTTACCGGCTTCGATCCCTCGGACTTTGTTCGTTTGAGTTTTGATCTGGATAATGGTGTGGAAAATGATGGGCTAGGCGATCTCACGGGAGCTCAAATCACGGCAACATTCACCGGAGGCGTTCAGGCCATCGCCGCGTTAACGGCCACTTCAGCGTCAGTCGCAGGGGCCACCTATTCTGACACCGGCTCTGCAAGCCAGGCCGTGCCTGAACCCACTTCCCTTCTTTTGGTTGGCGTTGGACTCAGCGCCTTTTTGCTCCGGCGTCGCCGTCATTAATCCCGCTAGGGACTCTGTTAGAAGATAAAAGTTTTTTGGCACCCAGGTGCCGAACGGGATGTTCCCGTCAACACCCTTGCCGCCAACCTGCTGTTTATAAGCCTGGGAGATGGCAAGGACGTCGAACCACCTGATTTTTTCTAGAAGCCATCTCATAAATAGTACTTGTACAACGTGCTGATGTGTATAGTGATACACGGATGGACTTAACCGAAGAGCAATGGAACGTCATCAAAGAGTATCTGCCCGAGGATCCCAAACGCACTGATGGAAGGGGGCGA
>JBGSPC010000063.1:0-48645 GCA_041738805.1 Terrimicrobiaceae bacterium
AACGGCATCATCAGAGGAGAAATCTCGATCCCGCTCGTTGCGAAGTCCGGGTCGTATTGGAATGTGGCCACTTCGCGCCCCTCCTCGAGCGATACCGCCCCGATCGTCCTCCCCCAAAGACGCACTTCCGCGATCATGACGACTCACCCCATGTCCATTTATTCGATTCGCTTTTGACAATTTTCCGTCCAGTCGCCCGCTTGCGTTTTCGGCTTTGGAGTTTCAACTGCGCAATCGGGCTCGCCCCTGCTTCGGGGATCAGAACCTCGAATCGCTCCACCAGTCCGAGTATTCGGCACACTCTGACGAAGCTCGATAATTGCGTGGCCGCAGCCCCCAATTCCAACCGCTGCACGGTTCGCAATCCGATCCCCGCTTGATCTGCGAGATGTTCTTGAGTCAAATTCTTGGAAAGGCGAATCTGCGCCAAACGCTCCCCGATCAGCTTAAGAAGCGTCTCGTCAGTCAATTTCTCAGAAATTTCCATACACGCCACATATGGCGGATAGATTCGGTATTTCAAGATAAAAAGCCGTTTAAGACGTGTTATGTTGATTGCAAAAGATGATCTTTCGGTTACAGTCCTTTTACCTGATGCTGTTCGGCGTAAAGCGCACTCCGGGAAGTTCAAACCCATAGCCTAGAGTTGGCGAGAGCTGCTGGAATAATCTGAAAAGATTTTTGGCATAGGACGCTCGTTGACCGGGTTGCTGCGCGATGATGGTCCGCGTTATGAGACGCCTCTACCCGCAACCCTACCAGATGCTTCTGGCTCACCTGTGCCAACCTGGAACATGCCGCCAAGTGGCTTACTCGACGTTGAATGATATAGGCAGTGAACACAGCACCCCGGAATTGGAACGCCACACACGTGCAGCCAGCTATATTTTTAATACCACCGCGCCGAGCCGACCGTCCGTGCGCCAGGGGTCTCCGCCTCCGTTGCGGCCTTCCAGCTCTTTGTGAAAACCGTTCACGTAATACTCGTCCTGCGTCCGGCCGGCTTTCAGGAGTCCGCTCATAATGAGATCCCGCTCGGCGTCCACGTCGGGACCGATGTGATGCGTCACCTGCCCGGTGGAGTGGCTCAGGCCCACCCGCTCGTCGAATGTCGCCGAGCCGAACCAGACCGGATGGCCGTCCTTCAGTTTGTCGCAGCGCCAGAACCGGACGTGATGCCGCTGGCGCGGGCTGTCGCCGACCGGGAGTTCAAACGCCTGATCCTGCTTTCGCCCGAATAAAAGCAGGGTGCTGACCGGGGCATCGTCGTCCGGCTTTCGGATGACCGAGTCCACCACGATGCGCACGCTGCTCGCGAGCGTGATCGGGTCGGCCGGATACCATCCCGCCGCATGCATCGACCGGACGAGGTCCGCCTCCTCCCCCTCGATGGCAATGTTGACCGGGTCGCCCGGATGGCCGTCCGACGTCGCCGTGATGCGCGGTCCATCGGTGAAGTGGCGGCGGTAGTAGAGCTTCGACAACCACGGGATGAGGAGGTAAGCGACGATGGCCCACGCCACAAGGATGAGGATCAGCCAGTTGATTCCGCTATTCATAGGGCTCCGAAGAATCTTTTCCAGCCTGACTTGGGAGGCGTCTGGCTGTCCAACATTTTGGCTCTCCATCAAACAATGGGGATGAGGGGAGGAAAGGAGCAAGATGAGGGCCCGAAGTGGGCGACCCTTCCGCCTTCGACCTCTTCGACAAGCTCAGGGCTGCGGTGTGACTGGAACGGGATTGTCCCTGCTTTGCAGGGCCCTGTGGTGGTCACAGATCTGAAAAATTGCCGTGATGGGAAGTGAGTGTGGACAAAAGGTAGCAACGTAAGACGCTCAACAGCAGGTAGCATGTCGCCCCATGTCGTTGTGAGTCATCAACATAGTGGGTTCGATTCCCTTCACCCGCTCCAAAGCACTGACAAACAACAAATCACAACTGATCTTCGCCTGAAAATCGCATCAGGGGAAAGATTGTTGGGCAATTGTCTCGTTCTGGGCGTCAATAATTCGCGGTTTCTATCTGCCACGTTTATTCGGCGTTTACCGCAGCGGAACGAGGTCATGCTGCCTATTGGCCATAAGGGCTCGGGCTAATTT
The DNA here is from genome assembly GCA_041738805.1 of Terrimicrobiaceae bacterium. Classification (GTDB taxonomy): domain Bacteria; phylum Verrucomicrobiota; class Verrucomicrobiia; order Chthoniobacterales; family Terrimicrobiaceae; genus JAJTZA01. The sequence continues at coordinate 2,100 of JBGSPC010000063.1, forward strand.
TATAGCGGCAGAGGGATCTGCTGACTCGGAGGCACCAGTCCTGTGACACCCAGACCGAGGAGCCGGAGGGGACGATTTACCAGGCCTTCCCGGCGGAGGATTGAGCATGCGATCGCGTAGATATCCTCGGCGGTCTCAATGGGATCCTCCACGCTGGATTGCCGTGTGAGGGTTTTAAAATCACTGTATCGAACCTTGATCTGGACCGTCCTTGCCGCAAGCCGCTCTTTGCTGAGCTTCCCCGCCAGCTCTCGAGCTTGGTCCTTCAAAGCCGGCACGAGCACCCGGCGGTCGTCCGTGTCACGCTCGAAGGTTTCCTCTGCACTCACGCTTTTGATCTCTCCATCGTATTCGAGGGCTCGGTCATCCTCCCCCATGGCATAGCGACGGAGGATCGGGGCGTAGGAGCCTACCAGTGCCCGAAGCTCGCCCCGATAATCCTGAAGATCCCCAATCGTTCGCAGGCCGGCCTTGGTCAAGGTCTCTGCGGTCACTTTGCCGACACCGTGGATGGCGGATGCCGGAAGTGGGCGGAGGAAGGCTACCTTCTCGGCCTCTGTGATGCAGAAGAGGCCGTCTGGCTTGCCGTGGTCGCTGGCGATCTTAGCCAAAAGCTTGTTGCCGCCGATGCCGATGCTGGCGGGCAGCTGGCGCTCCGAACGGATGAGGTTCTTCATTTCACAGCCGAGTTCCATAACGGTCTCGGGATCGAAAGCTGCAAACCGGTGGCTCATATCCAAGTAGGCCTCGTCAACGCTGACCTGCTCCACGGCTCCACCAAACCGGGTCAGCAATTTCATGATGGCTTGTGATTCTGTGCGATAGGCGTCCATACGCGGTCGGATGAAGACCCCCGCGGGACAGAGACGGTACGCGTTCCTCGACGGCATGGCCGAGCGGACGCCAAATTTTCGGGCTTCATAGCTGGCAGCGCACACGACCCCGCGTTTATCGGGCGGCGAGCCAACGATGACGGGTTTCCCGCGGAGGGACGGTGTGTCGCGCTGTTCCACGGATGCGTAAAAGGCGTCCATGTCGAGGTGGAAGATGACGCGGGTCATGCCTTTGGGAGGCATCAGCATTGATCTGCGAAACATGTGTAACGTGGCTTCTAACCCACTGTTTCAGCGGGCTCAACTCCGAATCTTCTCGGCCTGAGTGGTGGCTCACACCCTGCGCATTTTTCGTTCTGTCCGGCGCAACAAGGCGGAGGTAGTCTGATGTCATGCCCACAGAACAGATCCACGGACACGAAATCATCGAACTTGTTGCCAAACACCCGGAGGGCATTGCAGCCGACACGCTCACTGAGATCGTGGCTGGCGAATTCGGGACTGGAGCACGGTTCTTCACTTGCTCGGCTGAGAACATGTCCCTTCCTGAAGTCCTGACCTTCCTCGTCGGGAGGGATAAGGTCCAGCTCCGGGAAGGCCTTGTTTTTCCCGGTGGGTCGCCTGCGTGCGATCACGACTGAATGGTCCGCGATATGAGAAAAGAATGGAGCAGCCGTCTTGTGATCCTTTGCGCCTTTGTGGCAGTCCTTGTCCTCACGGCCGGTTTCGAGGGGTGGATCGGACGCTCGGTTTTCGGTCCTGATGGCAAGCCAGGCCTCTGGGAAGGCAGCATCTGGAGCAACGAATGTTCCCAGCGCTTTGCAGATGCGTACTCATTCTCACATATTGGCCATGGGCTTCTATTTTTTGGCCTGCTTTGGCTTTTTGCGCGACGCCTGCCGATTCGGTTTCGTTTCCTGATCGCTGTGCTGGTGGAGGCAGGATGGGAAATCCTCGAAAACTCACCGATCATCATCAACCGCTATCGCGACGCGACAATGGCCCTCGGGTATTCGGGTGACAGCATCCTGAATTCCCTCAGTGATATTCTGATGATGTGCCTCGGGTTCCTCCTGGCATGGAGGCTCCCGGTCTGGGCAAGCGTGATGCTTTTTGTCGCGATGGAGGTTGGCTGTGCGCTCTGGGTGCGGGACAACCTCACCCTCAACATCATTATGCTCATCCACCCGGTTGAGGCGATCAAGGCCTGGCAGATGGGCGGTCAGCCCTGATGTTTCAATGCGTCACCCTCATTATTTTCCTTCGCTTGCCAGTTGCCGCGGATGCGACGAACCTTGATGCATGAAAACTCTCTACAAATTATTGCGAAACCTTTTCCGGAAACCGGAGCCATCGCCCCGGATATGGACCCGGTGGATGCGATAGCCTGTCATTCTTCCATTCGATGAAGTCGCAGTTGGAGGTGCCTGGCTTGTTGTTTGAGCCAGGGGGCGGCGGCTTTGCAGGTTCGTGAGCAAATATTGTCCTCATGGCAGATGAGGATTCCGTTTTGATCAAGAGTCCGCTTGTCGGGAACGGGTGATGTTCGACGTCACGTGTTCATTGCGGATAGTCCCGAACTTTTTTTGTGGGAGGAGGACAGCACATCGAGGCCATGGTTGGTGACAAAGGACCGTTACCTAAATGTTTGTTTGTGTTTTTATTTGCTATAACAAACAAAAAGTAACATTGTTGGATTTATGGGTTCAAGGTCCAAAGACAAGCGACTTCCCGCAGCGGCAAGACTTCAAGCGATTCGCGATGAGTTGACGCGCTCTGCCTCGCTTTCGATCTCGGGGATTTCCCGCAAGCTGGGGGTGACCGAAATGACAATCCGCCGCGACCTGGCGACACTGGAAAAGACTTCGGATGTGCGGAGGACTCACGGGGGAGCCGTTGTCGCGGAGCGGATGGCCTTCGAGTTCAACTATCTGAGCCGGCAACGCGCACATCTGAAGGAAAAGCAGGCGATCGCCAAGGCAGCGAGGAAGCTTGTGGAGCCGGGGCAGAGGGTGATCCTGGACACCGGGACCACGACACTCCAGCTCGCAGCCCTGCTGAAAGACTGTCCGGGATTGACAGTGATCACACCGAGCCTCGCCGTCGCGTCGGAGCTGCAATTTTCCGGGACAGTCAACGTGATTTTGCTCGGAGGCATCCTGCATCGCGGCAGCCCGGATCTTACAGGGCCGGTCACCGAGCATTGTCTGGAGCTCTTCTCAGCGGATTGGGTCTTCCAGGGGGCGGAGGCGCTGGGCCTTGACGGCAGCATTTATAACGTGGATCTCCAGCTTGCCCGGGTCGACCGGATTATGAGGAGCAAGGCCGCCAAAAGCTGTCTCCTGGCCGACAGCTCGAAGGTCGGGCAGACCGCGCTGGTCAAGAACGGGACCCTGACTGATTTCAACATTTTCATCACAGACAGGGGCGTGGCCCGGGATTACCTGCGGACGGCGCGTAAAATGACCCATGAGGTGATTCTTGCCTGAGCTATCCGTCCCACAATCGCCACAAAATTTGATAAACATCATGAACACACAGCAATCAGAATCCACTCCGTTCAGCACGCTGGACTGGGGCACAACCGACATCAGCAAGTACCCGAACATGGTGGTCCCGGCTCCGGGGCCGCAGTCCAAGGCATGGCACGACCGTTGCACCAAATATTTCAAAGGCCTGAGCGGTCAGGTGAAACTTTTTCCCGTGACGTTCGATTCCGGCGAGGCCTGTGTGCTGCGTGACGTGGACGGGAACGAATACATCGACTTTTCTTCCGGCATCTACGTGACGACCCTCGGGCATTGCCATCCCAAGATCAGCGAGGCGATTGCCAAGGCAGCCCACAAGCTCATGAACGCACACGATTTCACCACTCCGGTGAAAACCGAGCTGATGGAGAAGCTCGCCGAGGTTCTGCCCGGCGACCTGAATGGATTCCAACTTTACGATTCGGGGACAACAGCGGTTGAAGCTGGCATGCGGGTAATGCGCGCGGCATCAGGGAAAAATGAAATGATTTCGTGCTTCAACGACTATCACGGCAAGACGTATGGCGCGGTTTCGCTCGGACATATCCGGTCTCAAGTCTATGGCAGGGTCCGTGCCCCCGGAGCGCACATGGTCCCGCGTCCGGATGCCTACCGTCCGATGTGGACAAAACCCGATGGGACAATCGATACAGATGCCTACCTCACGTTTTATGAGGCCTATCTGGACAAGGCGACCGTTGGTGACGTGGCGGGATTCGTTCTCGAACCGATCCAGGGCTGGGGCGGCTCGGTGATGCCGCCGGACGATTTCTTTCCCAAGCTGCGCAAGTTCTGTGACCAGCGCGGGCTTCTCCTCATGATCGACGAGGTGCTCACCAGCTGGGGACGCACGGGCAAGTTCCTGTGCATGGAGCATTGGGATGTCGTGCCGGACATCGTCACCATCGGAAAAGGTTTCGGCAATGGATTCCCGGTCACCTGCGTGGCGGTGCGTGAGCAATACAAGGAAAGCTTTGAGGCCATTTCGGCGTCGAGCAGCTATGGCGGCAACCCGATGGCCTGCGCAGCCGCCCTGGTTTCAACAAAAATCATTGAGGAAGAGAACCTCAACGAATGGGCAGTTCATCTCGGCCACGTCGCCCTGAAGAGGATGAATGAGATGAAAGCCATCCATCCAATTATCGGTGATGTCCGAGCCAAGGGCTGCCTGATGGGCATCGAGCTCGTGAAGGACCGGACCACCAAGGAACCGTTCGACAAGGCGGGAGCAGAAGTCTATCAACGGGCTTTCGCGAAAGGTCTGGCCTGGATCCCTGCCGGGCATATTTTGCGAATGAGCCCGCCCATCGTAATGGACGAAAAAACGCTGCTGAAAGGCCTCGACATCATTGAGGACTCCATCAGCGAGGTCGAGAAAGCCCACGGTTACACCTGAGCGATACCCACGGCATGACACCGAGAGCTTCAGCATCACTGGTTCCAGATCCCTCGCAGGCTTTCGAAACAGCGTGTCATCATCTCGGTGCGGCAGCTGACCGGCTCGGCCTGTCCGGGGTCGTCCGCCGCCGCCTCATGCATGCGAAGGAGCAGATCACCCTGCAACTCCACCCGGCGCTACCGTGCGGAAAGTCGCTCGAATGCACGGCCTATGTCGTACGGCACAGTGACGTGCTCGGACCGGCTAAAGGCGGTATCCGCATGAACCCTCGTGTCTCTGTGGAATCGGTGACGGGACTGGCGATGGAAATGACATGGAAGACGGCTCTTATCGGTGTGCCATTCGGAGGAGGCAAAAGCGGGATCGCCTGCGATCCTGCCTTGCTGACGCTGGAGGAGAAAGAGCTGCTCATCCGTGCGTTTGCACGGGCGGCTCACCGCCATATCGGCCCCGAGGTTTACGTGCCCGCGCCCGACATGGGGACGGGGGAGGAAGAGATGGGCTACATCCGGGATTGCTTTTCGCACTCGGAGGGCGTTTCGATCACGCGCGGGTGTTTTGTAACCGGCAAGCCGGTCATCCTTGGTGGCATCCACGGCCGCCGCGAAGCCACGGGCAAAGGCGTCGTGCACACCATCGCCGCAGCCTGCCGCCACCTCGGGATGGAAATCCCGGGACTGCGGGTCGCCGTTCAGGGATTCGGCAACGTGGGGGCGGTGGCGGCACAGGAACTTCACGCACGCGGCGCACACATCGTCGCCGTCGCGGATCTTACCGGCGGGCTCTCTGCAGAGGGCGGCATGGACATCTCAGCCCTCCAGGCTCATGTCCGTGCGACGGGAGGATTGTCCGGCTTTCCGGGAGTCGGCACCCTCAACCCTGACACCATCTTCGAGCAGGATTGCGATGTGATAATCCCCGCAGCTTCGGGCTCACAGATCCATGGAGGGAATGCCGGAAAAATCCGTGCGTGCATCGTGGCCGAGGGAGCCAACGTGCCACTCACACCTGAAGCCGATGCCATTCTCAACCGAGCCGGCGTCTTCATTATTCCCGATATCCTCTGCAACGCCGGTGGGGTGTTTGTCTCCTACCTCGAATACGCGCAAGAAACCCAGCGTGAGCAAATGTCGCTCAAGGAGGTTGAAGCGCGTTTGTGCGAACGCATGGAGTCCACGTTTGCTGATGTGCTCGCCTACAGCATCGCCCACCATTTGCCGATGCGCTCCGCCGCGATGGATATGGCGGTCAGCCGCGTGGCCGAAGGCATCAACGCCCGCGGGGCCCACCCTTAGCCATCACCTTGATATGAAAACCATTCGATTCGGAATTATTGGAGCCGGCCTCATGGCCCGCGAATTTGCCAGTGCAGCGGCGCGGTGGTGCCACCTGAGCGATTCGCCTGCGCGACCTGAAATTGTGGGGGTCTGCAACCGGAGCCCAGGCAGCCTCGACTGGTTCAAAGCCCACTTTCCGGGGGTGAAGCAATACACCTCCGACTACCGCGAGCTGCTTGCAAACGGGGAAATCGATGCGGTTTATGCGGCGGTGCCGCACCATCTCCATGAGGAAATCTACGGAGCAACAATCTGCGCCGGCAAACACCTGATGGTTGAGAAGCCTTTCGGGATCGATCTTGCGGCAAACTCGGCTATCCTGGACGCCATGGGGAAAGACTCATTCGTGCGGTGCTCGTCGCAGTTTCCGTTTTTTCCTGCCATGCAGCGCATGGGCGGGATGATCGAGAACCGCGCGTTCGGACGTATCCTTGAAGCCAACACCGGGTTCCTGCATTCGAGTGATCTCGACCCGGCCAAGCCGATCAACTGGAAGCGCATGATCGCGTTCAATGGCGAATACGGTGTGATGGGCGATCTCGGTATGCACGCCTGTCATATCCCGTTCCGGGCCGGCTGGCAGGTGCTCAACGTCCGTGCCATTCTTTCGAACATTGTCACCGAGCGACCGGATGGCAAAGGCGGCATGGCGCCGTGCAGAACCTGGGACAACGCGACCTTAATGAGCGAGGCCGTTGATCCGGAGGACGGATTTCATTTTCCGTGGGTGCTCAAAACCCAGCGGATTGCACCCGGACAAAAGGACACCTGGTATGCCGAGATTATGGGCACCAAAGCCTGCGCCCGTTGGTCAAGTGCCAGCCCGAATGTGCTGCAGGTCCTGGAATATAACGGGGGCGAGCAGGCGTATCGCTCGGTCGAGACAGGCTATACTCCTGCCTACAAAACGATAACCGGCCCGAATTTCGAGTTTGGATTCACTGATGCGATCCTTCAAATGTGGGCGGCATTTGTCCACGAACTGGCCACAGGAAGCACCCCTTCAAAATTTGCCGGCTGCGCGACGCCCGTAGAGTCCAACCTCAGTCACCGCCTCTTCACCGCTGCCCTGGAATCTGCGAAAGCGGGCACGACCTGCGAACTCCCTACCCCATGAAAATCGACAACCATGTCCACATCGGAGTTGACCCACTTTTCTATTTGAGCGGTTGGTCACCGTATGCCCTCGGACTGCCCGAATTCCTCGCCGGGGCGGAGCACGCGGGCATTGACCGGGCCGTTGTCTTTCCCTTTGTGAGTTATCTCGACTTGAATATCCCGGAGATGCATGCAGGAAAAATTTCTTTTTCAGGAAAATTCGACAGCGTGCCCTACCGGTTTGAGAACCGAAGGCTGCTTGAGGAAATTTATCAGCTTCATCCACAAAGCGCGGCCCGCGTCATGCCGTTCCTGATTGCTGACCCCGGTCGCCGGCCCATCGAGCAAGTTGGCGATTGGAGCCGCTTGATCCGCGACTTCAAAGTGTTCGGCATCAAAATCCAGGCCACGATCATCCAGTCACCCGTCACCAGCCTGCTCGGCGGGGCCGCCTGCATGCTCGATTTCGCCGCGGAGCACAACTTGCCGCTGTTGATTCACTCCAGCATTGATCCTGACGACAAGTGGTCGCAGTGCGCGGATATTCTTGAGGTGGTCGCAGCGCGCCCTGATGTGCGATTCCTACTTGCTCATTCCTGTCGCTTTCACCATCCGAGCCTCCAAAATATTGCGCAGCTTCCAAACTGCTGGTTCGACTGCTCCGCGCATGTCATTCACTGCGAATGTGCGGTGAAGGGACTGAAGACGGTGGCACCGGAGGCGACCAGATTTCCGAGCAATTACAACTCGCCCGAGACAGTGCTCAAGGACCTCGCCTCCGCTTTTCCTGAAAAGCTCATCTGGGGCAGCGACGCTCCGTTTTATTCCTATGCCGATAGCAACATCCAGCTCACGAGTTCCTATGAACGGGAAGTTGCCTGCCTGGACGCGCTCCCGCCCGATCTGCTGGAAAGGGTCAGCCACATGAACACGCTGGCCTGGCTGCACGGCAACTAATTTATGAAAACCAATAACCAAACCTTCGATTTCGAACCCGCGAGCTTTGTGCCCTTCCGTGACAAGGAGGCGGTGGCCCGCGTCCGTGCGATCAAAAGCGAGGACATCACCCGTCACGCGAATCCGGACTACCGGATCGAGGTCATCAAGGACGCGGATTTTGAGAAAAAATGGATCGACGATATCGTCGACCGGATCAAGGAATCGGCCGGAGGACAGTTGGTCATGATCATGCCGAATCCGTGGCCGAATTACGCGAGGGTTTCGGAGCGAATCAACCGCGACCGCATCTCCTGCAAGCATGTCCATACTTTCAACATGGACGAGTACGCGGACCAGGACGGACGGATTGCCCCGGAGACGTGGGAATTCGGATTCGGGCACGCCTTCAAAAAATATTTTATCGGCAATATTGATCCGGCCCTTCGCCCGCCCGAAAAGCAGGTTCATCTGCTGAGCGATGAGACACTCGCCGATTACGACAAAATACTGGCTGATTTGGGCGGAGCCGACATCACTTACGTCGGGCCGGGATGGACGGGACATATTGCTTTCGTTGACCCGGATGCTCCCGAATTCGCAGCCGACTCCCTTGAGGAATGGAAGACCTTCGGCACCCGCATTTGCACGCTGAGTCCATTCACGATCGCGCAGAACTCCCTGCACGGCTGCTTTGGTGCAAGCGGGGATCTCACGGCGGTCCCGCCCAAGGCCGCGACCGTGGGCCCGGCGCAAATCCTTGCGGCGAAGCACCGGATCTCAATGCATAGCATCAGCGTCGGTGGAAGCTTCCAGTCCTGGCAGCGTCTCACGACGCGGCTGTGCCTTCATGGCCCGGTCACACCCCGCGTGCCGGAATCCGTCTTGCAGACAACCCGCACGGACGTGTGGGTCTCCGAGACCGCCGCAGCGAACATCGAAACCCGCTGGGATCTGGGATATTGATGAATGCCACGGATTGTGAACCGGAGTCCCGCGAAGCGAAGCAGACTGCAGCCGGCGGTCTGCGGGCCGGGTTTGGCCGTGCCGATATCACGCCGTTGAATCCCTGCTTTCTTGTCGGCTATCCGCACGTCGAGCGGATCTCCACCGGCACTCATGATTCCCTGTTCGCATCGGCCCTTTGTCTGGAAAGAGCGGGGACCCCACTCATTTTTATCTCGGTGGACCTTCTTTTTATATCTCCCGAGTGGACGAACGACTGCCGCAGGCGGATTTCCGGAGCGACCGGTGTCCCATCTAAGAATATTCTGATCGGGGCGACTCACACCCACTCAGGTCCACTGACCATTGATCTTCTGGTCTGGAAGGGAGACCCGGTTGTCCCGCCATGCGATCCGGAGTATATGGAGCATTCATGCGCCGCGACGGCCACGGCGGCCATCGAAGCTTGGAATGGCTTGATCCCGGCCGGAATCGCCGTAACCAGTGCGGATGTTTCCGGCCTCGCTGGCGGGAACAGGATCGATCCGCACGGACCGGAGGATCCCGAGGCGGGCCTGGTGATGGTGCGGCGTTTGTCGGACGAAACTCCACTGGCAATTCTCGCAGTGTACGGAATGCATCCCACGGTTTTGCACGAGGACTCAACGCTTTTTACCGGAGATTTCATCGCCTTCACGCGGGCGCACCTCGAAAAAGCCTTTGGCGCCGGAGTCGTGTATTTGAACGGGGTCTGCGGCAATCAAAGTCCAAGGCGAGTTGTCCGGGCACAGACCTTCGCCGAGGCGGAGCGACTGGGACTGGCTCTTGGCCTGAGCATTGAGGAATCATTGCGTTCTGTGAGCGGATTCCCAACGCAGATCCCGCTGGCTGCTTCCACCAAAAAAGTCCTGATGGAGGGAAAGACGTTTCCGTCAAAGGAAGTGGCTTCCGCCCGTTTGATTGCGGCAAGAGCAAAATACGAGGAATTGAAGCTGGCGAAGGCGAGTCATGCCGAGGTCCGCACGGCCGAATGCACGGTCTTCGGGGCGGAGGAGGTGCTGACACTTTCGATGGCCGAGGCCTCCGGGGAGGCGGAAACGTTTCGCCAGAGATACCGCGAAGCCGAGATCCAGGTCTTCCGCCTCGGCGACACGGCCATTGTCGGATGGCCCGGCGAGTTTTTTGTCGAGTACGGGCTCGAAGTCAAATCACGCGCTCCTGTGCGAACATTCATCACGACCATGGCGAACGGCGAACTGCAGGGGTACATCGTGACGCCGGAGGCCGAGAGGGAGGGCGGATACGAGGCGCAAATGGCCGTGTTCCCCGCGGCAATGGGCAGGAGATTTGTGGATGAGACATTGCAACTCATTTCCACGCTGTGGGCATCGCCGCCGGAGGCAACCCCATGATCCTTGCCGTCGATCTTGGTTCGACGAATTTCAAAGCTGCTCTCTTCACAAAGGATGGGTGCCGGATTGGCGAAGCGTCCCGACCTGTGCCCTACAAAATACAGACGGTGTCCCGTGCTGAGCTCGTACCGGAGGCGATCGCGCACTGCTTTTTCGAGGTGGTTGCAGGCGGGCTTGCTGCAGCCGGCTTGAGGGCAGATGAGGTTCGCCGGATCTCCCTGACCAGCCAGGCCCAAACGTTCTGCATTTGTGATCATCACGGAAAACCCGTCTCCCCGTTTTTCGGATGGACCGATCTCCGCGGGGAAACGGAGGAACTCCAAAAGCTGCTGGGGCAATCGTTTCATCAACAGACCGGATGGCCGAAAGTCCAGTTGGGGCACATGCTCACGAAGGTTCTCTGGTGGAAAGAGCAGCACACCATGCCCGCTGATCAACGCATTGTTTCCCTGCCCTCCTACCTGGCCATGCAGCTCGGTGCGGAGCATACGAGTGACAGCAACCTCGCCGCCATGTCCGGATTTTATTCCATCCCGAACAGATGCTGGTGGGAAGCTGCCATCAAAGCCGCCGGAATTTCCGTGGAGCAACTCGGGCTTTTGGTCGAAACCGGCCAGCCTGTCCCAACCCGATCACAAGGCAGGCTGCCCGGGTTTTCAGAATCCCTCGAGATTGTCCTTGCCGGCAACGACCACACGGCCGGCGCGGTGGGATGTGGCTGCCGGAAGGGCCGCTCCGTGATGACCCTGGGAACAGCAGGAGTTTATTATCGGTGGGCCGGTTTGGAGGACGGCCCGTTTTCCGCTGACGGCCTCTGGGGTCCCTATCCCGGCGGCGGATCTTATGAAGTGTTTTATATCACCCATGCTTGCTCGGCCCTCGATTGGGCTGACAAGTCGCTTTTTGGCAGCGTGGACAGCCAGCGTTTTGTAGAAAACGCAAAAAAAGTTAAGGCGGGTTCGGCCATCCCCTTCTTCGATCCTGACAAATGGGGGGGAGACACAGCTTGGAGTTTTCAAACGAATGTTGAGGAGATGGCTTACGCCGTTCTGGAAGGCATTGCCTTCGCCCTGCGAGCATGCACTGGAGACGCTCCGGGCGCACATGACGACGAAATCCTGATCATTGGCGGTGGAAGCCGTCTTGATTTCTGGGTCCAGATTCTCGCAAACACATTCAGGTGCACGTTCACGCGTTCGACATGTGATGGACTGGACGGTGCAGCCATCCTGGCGGGCATGGAGCCTCCGGCCGGGTGCAACCAGCCGGCCAGCCGGCGCTTCCTGCCGGAATCTTCGCGGATGGAAGAACACGAAAAGCGCTATCTCCTTTGGTGCCGGCACCGGAATTCTTTAATGAGCGTGATGCCAGCAGACTCATAACTCAAATTCAGCTGTCCTTCGTAACGAGGATCCCCGCGCTTGGATGTGGTGATAAATATTAAGGGATTTGCATTATTTTTTTGAAAGAACCCGGCGGAAGTCTCCCGTGCATTGGCCCGTGAATTGCCGGAACCTGCGGGAAAAATAAAATTCGTCACAAAATCCGAGGCGCACTGCGATTTCCTTGTTGGAAAGCCGTTCTTCGTAAATCATTTGTCGGGCCATATCGACGGCGAGCCGGTTCCTGTAGCGCAACGGGGAGTCGCCGGTGACAGCCCGGAATTTTTTGCGGAACGATTCATAGGACATACCGGATTCCCGGGCAATGGTCTCGATCGATTGGGGGCCGGCCATCTTCTCGGCCGCGGAGACGACCCAGGATGGCCACCCGGGATACGCGATCTCCCCTTCCCCGGGCGGTTGATCCGCGAGTGCCGATGCAAGAAAGCTCTGGAGCTTGCAGATTTGAGCCAGATGCCGCGCGGGATCGCGGCTTCTGCTCGATGCGGCGATTTCAAGCAATTTGCAGGAATGACGGCTGACATCGGGCAGTTGTATTACCGGCCGTTCAGGCGAAAGGATGCCGTGACGACGCCAAAGATCAAAGACCTCCCCTTCGAAGACGATATACACCTCACTCCATTTCCCGCCGGGATCGGGCCCGTAAGCATGGGCGATGTCCGGAAAGACCATCAGGAGGTCACCCTTTCCGCACGCAATGGGTGGCTGCCCGCGTAGCTGATACCGGCCTCCCCCATCGATCACATATACCAAAGCATAACTTCCCAAAATCCGCATGCTGGAAAACGAGAGCCCATCGCTGCTGTTCAGCTTCCCCGCCATGGTGATCATTCCAAAGGTATTCGAGAGGCTTCTGCGGGAATTTCCGCCTGAGGTTGAGTCGGGCATGTTTACCAAAATACACAAATCTTTTCCCGTGTTGTCCATTCCATTTTCGCCTCGGCGGGAATAGTTTCCTGATATGTTAACCCTCCCTCCGTTATTTATCCCCCGTTCTCAGGGGTTGGAACTTGATACCCGCCCGGAGTCTTTTGGTGCCTTGGAATGCTCCGGCGAATGGCTCGGGGATCAAAAAACCCTGCGCGAGCGCATGCAGGAAAACGGTTACCTTTTTCTGAAGGGATTTTTCAACCGTGAGGATGTGCTGGCGGCCCGCCGCACGATCGTTGAGCGGATGGCTGACGCAGGATTGCTGGAGCCGGGCACCGTCCCGATGCTCGCAGTCATTCGGCGAGGGGAAAAAACGAGCTTGAAATCCGAGCTTGCGGAGAACAACGCCGAACTCGAGAAGATCCTGTACACCGGGGAGCTAATGAATTTCTATCGGGTCCTTTTTGGTGAGGAGGTCCGCCATTTCGACTATACGTGGCTGCGCGCGGTTGGGCCCGGTGCTGGAACCAATCCTCACTGTGACATTGTTTATATGGGACGGGGAACCCGTGACCGTCTCTACACCGCCTGGGTGCCGATCGGCGATGTCCCTATCGAACTTGGTGGTCTGATGATCCTCGAAGGTTCTCACCGGCAAAATGCCAGGCTGAGCCCTTACCTGAAGCGCGACGTTGATCAATACTGCCTCAATGGCCGTCACGCGGAGGCGATCGAGTCCGGCGATAAACTTTGGGAATGGGACGGGGTTCTCTCACGCAATCCGGTTTCTTTGCGTGAGAAACTCGGAGGACGCTGGCTCACCACCAACTTTCGCGCCGGGGATCTCCTCACCTTCCCGATGCACACGGTTCACGCCAGTCTTGACAATCCGACCGACCGGATCCGGCTCTCCTCCGACTCCCGCTACCAGCCCGCCTCCGAGCCGGCCGATGATCGCTGGGTCGGCGAAAAACCCTCGGGCCACTCCCGCGCCGGAAAACGCGGGCGTATCTGCTGACCAAAACATCGCACGTCGTTTCCCATCGCATCAGCCTTGGGAAGACATCGAGACCCCGGTTGGCAAGTCTCCGCCATGGGTGCCCGTCAGACCGGCTGCGGTTCTGGCGCAAATTGACGCTTGTTAACTGTGCGCCATTTGTACGAGGGGCCAAGGTCGGTGGGCTCAGCCGGCCAGGTGGTGGCGAAGTCCGGGATGGCTACACTTATTCTGAAAACGCCCTATCCAGAGCCTCCGTACGAAAAGGCTTGGGATCCCGCTGGTGGCCGATCCGCTCAAAAGTCTACCGGAGGAATGGAGGGATCATTTGGCCGCAGTTGACCAACCACAAGGACCGAAAAGCAAAAGCCCGACCCGCATTGGCGGGTCGGGCTTTTTGTTGATTCTGGGCGATGAATCAGGCCGAACGCCGACGGCGGAGGACCATGGTTAGCGCCATTGCGCCGACAACGAGTGCCGATGTGGTGGGCTCGGGGATAACGGAAAGATTATTAAAAAATACGTCAGCTCCACTGCCAGCCCCTGCGGAATTGTTGTAAACAAGAATGTTGTCAATTGGGGTGCCTGATACTGTTCCGTTCCAAGACGCTGATCTGTAGGAGGCCGAGAATGAATTCGAGTTTCCCAAAGTGAAAGAAAATGTTCCGCCATCTGCAGAAAAACCCTCAGTGGTATCTTGGTCGAACACTCCATTGGAAAAATACTCATACACTGATTGGCCACCGCGGAAATAGAATGCAAAGACAAGTGTGGTTCCGTTCCTGAGTTGGATGCCTGTGGATTTGCCACTGGCAATTGAACCATTTTCAAAATTGAGGCTCACCGTCTGGCCAATACCGAGGTTGCCCCCGAGGAAACTGTGAGTCGCAAAGGATTCGGAATCTGAATTCGCAAATGTGCCCCAAGAATTGGGACCAATGTTGCCAGTGCCTTGAAAAAACCCAGCATTTGCACCAATCGTGCTGGTTGTCCATACATTGACGTTGTTGGTGCCATCGTTTCCGTCTGGATTTGCGCTAGGGCTTGCAATCGCAGTGTAACTGACGACTGTTGCGGCGTGGGAGGTTAATGACAAAAATACTGAGAGAGCAATGAGCTGGATTTTTGATTTCATGGATTGATTTTGTTGTTTTTTGATTTCAGGAAATTTTTCTTGTCCGGCGGGCCACCAAGGCTGCAATACCAAGTATTGCCAACCCCGCAGTCGAAGGTTCCGGCACGACTTCGAGGTTGTTGAAATAGGGCTGCCTTGCATCTCCTGCAGCCAATTCAGTGGCATAGAACTGGAATGCATTGGGTGCTGCGGCGATGGTGAAGTTGGTGTTGTAAGCCTCCGATCCGTCCCGGCCTGTTCCGAAAACACGGAGGGTCGTTGCGTTCACATATTCAAAACCCAGGGTCATGGCTGCAGTGCCATAATTATTGAACATGGGGTTTCCATTGATGGTTATGGCCTGTGTGCCGCCCATGTTGATATTAATTAGCTGGGTTCCACCGACTCCGCCTGAATAAAGGTTGAATCCCTTGTTCCCAACACCGTTGGAATCAAAATTGACGCCCCATTGAATGCTCAATGTCTGACCAACTGTCAGCGCACTTGTGAGAGCACGGCTTGCGGTGGAAGTTGCGCCCGAACTGGCAGGGTTTGCGAAGAGTCCAAAGGAGGAAGCGGCCATTCCAGTGATTCCCGCGCTACTTGGATTCCCCAAGAAGCTGCCTGCGGAGCCACTTCCAGAAACCGCATTCAAAGACCATGCACCGAAGCCTGTTCCGCCATTAGAACCATTTGTCCAGGTTGCATAATTCGAAGCCACGTCCGACGCGATCTGCGCATTGGCGGAGACTGAGGCGGCGAGGAGAATTATTGCGATGAGTTTTTTCATGGTGGGGGAACCGAGAGCAGAATTTTCTGAACTTCCTGTTTTATGTTATACGAAGCGGGGGGGTGTCAATGTCAAGTCTCGCATGGTAAAATAATATTCCCCTTCTGAAAACCCCCAAGAACCGCATAGATTCAGCTTTTGAACTATTCAACAACGTTCACGTGCAAGCGGATGCCAAGAGGTTGACGTTAGCGGCATGGGACGGGATAGTGGCGGGGTTTTCGAAACCCCCGAGAGTTACCCATTTTGTTCCATTGAGATGAGCCCGAAGATATTCGTTTTTGTGATCCCAGCCTTCGCGGTGATGCCTGCCTTGTGGGCGGCAGAGGCGGCTCGTGAGGTGCCGGCCTGGACAAAAGAGGCGGTGTGGTATCAGATTTTTCCCGAGCGCTTCCGTGACGGGGATCCAGCAAACAACCCGACGCGGGCCTCGTTGGAGTGGCCGGTGGGGCCTTCGGAGAAGTGGAGAGTGACCCCATGGACGGCGGATTGGTATGCGCGGGACGACTGGGAGCGGGCGCAGGATCGCAAGGGGGACATTGATCCCTCCCCGGCCTTCTATAAGAATGGAGTTTTTGACCGGCGCTATGGCGGCGATTTGCAGGGGGTGATCGATAAGCTTGATTACTTAAAAGATCTGGGGATCAACGCGATCTATTTCAACCCGGTCTTCTATGCGCGTTCGATGCACAAGTATGATGGTAACAGCTTCCATCATGTTGATCCGTATTTTGGTCCGGACCCCAAGGGGGATTTTGCGATTATGGATACGGAGACCGCCGACCCGGCGACATGGAAGTGGACGGCGGCCGACAAGTTATTTCTGGAGTTATTGAAGCAGGCGCATGCGCGGGGGATCCGGGTGATTATTGATGGAGTGTTCAATCATAGTGGACGCGACTTTTTTGCCTTTGTGGACCTGCGCAAAAACGGGGCGGCGTCGCCCTATGCGGGCTGGTATCAGGTCGATTCCTTCGACAATCCCCAGACTATGCGGAACGAATTTGAATATCGGGGATGGTGGGGTCACAAGACGCTGCCCATCTTTGCCGCGACCGGGGATAAGAAAGACATCGCGATGGGCCCGAAGAATTATATTTTTCATGCCACCAAGCGGTGGATGGATCCGGATGGCGACGGGAATCCTTCCGATGGTATTGACGGGTGGCGGTTGGATGTGGCTGACGAGCGTCCGCCGAAATTCTGGGCAGATTGGAATGCCTATGTGAGGTGGTTGAATCCGGATGCCTATACGACGGCGGAAGTCTGGAGCAATCCGCTTGAGCTGATCGAGTATGGCGATTTCTCGGCGTGCATGAATTATTATGGCTTTGCCATGCCCGTCACAGGGTTCTTCATCGATGGGAACCTATCGGCGTCGCAGCTCTCCAAGATGCTGGATGAGCGGCGGGGTGCGTTGCCCAAGCCCATTGCCTATGCCATGCAGAACATGGTTGATTCGCATGATACCGACCGGCTGGCGTCGATGATCGTTAATGGAGAAAATCATGGCAATCCCGACCATATCGATTTTAACAACAACAACAGTGCCCGCGGTTCGGCGGCTTACAAAGTCCGCCGCCCCAACGATCGGGAGCGGGCCATTCAGCGGCTGATTGGATTGTTTCAGATGACCTACGTTGGAGCGCCGATGCTGTATTATGGGACGGAGGCTGGAATGTGGGGGGGGCATGACCCGGACGTTCGCATGCCGATGGTCTGGGCCGACCTGAAGTATGATGCTCAAGCGACAGATCCCCGGGGAGTCGCGCGGGAACCGGATGAAGTGAAATTCGATGCGGATTTGTTTGGGTTTTACGCTGGCGCGATCAAGCTTCGCCGTCAGCATCCCGCGCTTAGTGTGGGGGACTATGAAGCGCTGGGGACCTTCGATGAGCAGAAAACCTTTGTTTTTGCGAGGAGCCGCGAAGGCCGTGCGTATGTGGTGGCCCTGAATCGCAGTGAAGTCGCGCAGAACGTGGAAGTGGAGCTGACGGAGGGCCTGGTGACCGCGGTGGGAGAAGCCAAGACCCTCTTTGCCACCGGGGCTGAGGCGAACGTGAAAGCCGGGCTCGACGGGCGGCGGCTGAAAATCTCATTGCCGCCCTTGGCCGGGGCCGTTTTCGGGCCATCGACGCCGTGACGGCATTGCTTTTCAAGAAACCAAATTCCTGACATCCTAACACACCCTCTATGAACACAAAACCGCGCTTAAACTTCTGGGCGATCTGGAACATGAGCTTTGGCTTCTTCGGCATCCAGTTTGGCTGGGGCTTGCAGATGGCCAATATGTCGTCTATCTACCAAATGTTGGGGGCGGAGGAATCCGAGTTGCCGCTGCTTTGGCTGGCGGCGCCGGTGACCGGCCTGGTCGTGCAGCCGATCATTGGGTATATGAGTGACCGAACGTGGGGAAGGCTTGGACGGCGGCGGCCCTTCTTTTTGGTGGGTGCGATCCTGGCCTCCATCGCGCTGGTCCTCATGCCCAATGCCTCGACCCTATGGATGGCAGCGGGGCTGCTCTGGGTTCTTGATGGATCCGTCAACATCAGCATGGAGCCGTTCCGCGCCTTTGTGGCAGACATGTTGCCCGACGAACAACGCAAGCAGGGCTTCGCCTTGCAGAGTTTGTTTATCGGACTGGGCGCGGTTCTGGCCTCCGCCATGCCATTTATCCTGACGGAAAAATTTGGCGTGGCGGGGACCGCTCCCGAAGGGCAAATCCCACCCGCCGTCCACTACGCCTTTTACACCGGTGCAGCGGCGTTTCTGCTGGCGGTGCTCTGGACGGTATTTACCACGAAAGAATATCCGCCGGCTGATTTGGAAGAGTTCGAGCGCATGAAAGCGCAGAGCACGGGAGTGGGAGGCTTCTTCCGGGAGTTTTTCCATGGCTTGGCCACCATGCCCAAAACCATGCGCCAGCTGGCTTGGGTCCAATTTTTTACATGGACCGGACTTTTCTGCATGTGGATCTATTTCTCGCCGGCGATTGCGCGTCATGTTTTCGGGGCCGAGAAGGGCACGCCCGAATTTGCGGGATTGGTGGCCGAGGCCGGTCAGTGGACGGGAGTTTGCTTTTCGGTCTACAACGCGGTCTGTTTTGGCTTCTCCTTCCTCCTTATTGCGTTGACCCGCAAATTCTCTGCAAAGACCATTCACATTCTTTGTTTGTTGATTGGGGGGCTGGGCCTTCTGTCCGTTGGCATGATTAGCAGCAAAGAAGGGCTTTTGTTTTCGATGGTGGGGATCGGCATTGCGTGGGCCTCCATTCTGTCCATGCCGTATGCGATGCTGGCAAACTGCCTCCCTGCCGACAAAATGGGCTTCTACATGGGGGTGTTCAATTTCTTCATTGTTCTGCCACAGATCGCCGTGGCCTTGGGGCTGGGCGAGGTGCTGGTTCACTTCCCCGCGCTGGATTCGCTCTACGTAGTGCTCGGCGGTGGCGTGGCCATGATTCTTGCCGCCGCCCTGACCTTGCGGGTGCAATCGGCAGAACACGCGCTCTGAACCGTTCAACGGAAATGTGAGGAGAAAGATTGTTGTTTGTAGGGGCAGGGCATAGATATTAGGTAATCTCCCTTGACCGATGAAAACGTCCTCTCCCGCACTGCCGGGTGATTCCCAAGGCCCGCGCCTCTTTGTTTTTTCCGAGCGGCGCTTCCGAGGAGGTGCCTTCACACTGATCGAGCTGCTCGTGGTGATCGGCATCATCGCGATTCTGGCAGCCCTGCTGTTCCCGGCGGTGAACGGCGCATTGGACTCCGCCAAGCGTGCCAAGGCAAAGAACGATGTGGTGCAGTTGGCGGTGGCGGTTAAGGCGTACCAGACTGAATACGGAAGGTCCCCGGTTGGCACGCTGAACGGAGCAGGAGAACATCAGGACGGCTGGTTTCAGGGGCCGGAGACCAGTGGCCAATACAACAGCGAGGTCGTCAAGGTGCTGATGGGTGAAAACCACAAAGGCCTCAACCCGCGGAAAATTACCTTCCTTGAGGTGCGGCCGGCAAAGGGTGAGCAACCTAAAGATGGAGTCGACACCGACGGGCTTTTCTATGATCCGTGGGGGACACCATATGCGATTAAGATCGATACCGAATACGACAACTGGGTCGAGTATTACGGTCAGGGATCTGCAGAGAATCTACGAACGACAGTGATTGCCATCAGCTTCGGGAAAAACAAGATCCAGCAAGATATCAGCAAAGCGACCGACAAAGGCGCGAAAGTCGACGACGTGGTCAGTTTCCAGTAGGGTTGCGGCCCTGCTCCAAAAGGCGCTTCCCGCGTCTCAGGGTAGCTGGAGCCTGGAAACCCGCCGCCTATTTTCGCTTGGTGCTTTTTTTTGTTTTGCCCTGGCTGGTGGGCTGAGACCGGAGGGTGGTGCCTGCGATCCATTGGCCTTCGGTCATCATACACGTGGGGCGATCGGGGATCCCGGTTTCATTGCGGTGAAGCTGGCCGACCACCAAGTCAATGGCGAAGGCGCCGACAATGTCATTATTCTGGTTCATCCCACTCCAGTTTTCGAGTTCGGGAGTCAGGTCAAGGTGCGCCAAGCCGATATCGCGTGGAATCCTGCGCCCCGAGGTTTCTATCCACTCGCGAATTTCCGGGTGGGTGCAAACAATGACGTCTGGTGTGTATTGTTCCATCCAGCGGATGAATGGGCCGCGCCCGCCGGGTGAATAGGGATGCATGGGAATCCTGTCCTCCGGGCGGTGCCACCCGGCAAAAAACCCCGCACTGAAACGGTGATCGAGGTTGGCCTCAATGGCAGGGTCAATCACAAGGCCGGGACGCGTGTAGCCAAGCCGTGCCACCTCGCAGGCTGTATGAAAGGACGTTGAGTATTGGTCATTGCAGGCAAAATGTAGAGCCGGACGCTCCGGGCGGATTCCGACCACGACGGAGGCCAGTTCCTCCCAGAGGAGATCAAATTGTGGGGAAATCTCACGGTGGCCAAGGACACCCGCAATCACAACACCCCGGATATTGCGGGCATGGAGTGTTTGCAGCAGCCGGGAGGGACTCTGCCCGGGTTCATCCAGCCAGAGTTCGTCCGTCCCGTAACCCAGCTCCACGCTCCGCGCTTGTAAGCCTGAAAGCCAGGCCCGGAAGGTGAAATTGGAACGGAGCGCGCTGCGCATCGGCGACGCGTTAAGGATGCCGATCGTGGCCTGATACTTGGGATTTCGGCTCGCCCGCAGCTGCGCCATCAGGTGGGACACCAGCGCATTGGCGCGATACCCCATGCGTTCCGCCACTTTTTGGATGTGTTGGCGGGTCTCCGCACGCAACCGGGGATCGTTGCGCAACGCCAGTGAAACAGTCGCTTTGCCCACGCCGGCTTCGCGCGCAATAGCAGCCATATTCGGGGTGGAAGATCGATTGCTCACTCTGGGAAGACAACAGCTTTGAACAGTACAACGAGATTTTTTTTGTGCCAGCAGAAAGTCCGGCTAAAGTGGAATGATAATATATAGGGCTTTTTCCCAAAGCGAGGCGGCATCGGTTGATCTGGTATCGCGCTGCGGGGGCAGGCTCTAGCCAACCACCCCCGGAATTGAAGAAGCCGTGCATCAGCCGAGCAACGCGGGGAGTCCTTGTGGGACTCCTGCTTTTTGTATGGAGTGAAACAGGGGTCCGGGCCGAGGCGATGCTGCAGTATTTCAATACGAGTTGGGCTGAGATCACGCGCAAGATGCCGGAGCTGGCCGAGGCGGGTTATTCGTCCCTTTGGCTGCCGCCACCGACCAAAGGAAGCGGAGGGCTTTCTGTCGGATATGACCTCTGGGACCCCTTCGATCTGGGGAGCATTGACCAACGGGGATCGATTCGGACGCGTTATGGCACGGAGGCGGAACTTCTTCATATGATGGAAGTGGCCCACCGGTTTGGCATCCGCATCTATTTTGATAACATCATGAACCACCGGGCGTTTGATGTGCCCGGCTACAACGAGCAAACCGCCATCAATATTTACCCAGGCATGGTGCCCGAGGACTTTCACCTGCGGGTTACGGAAGATGGGTTTTACCGCAAATGGGACAACACGCGCGATTGGGGGAGTGCATGGCAGGTGCAAAACCTTGGGCTGGCGGATTTGATTGATATTGCCCACGAGTCGCCGAATACGAACTTTGGAAAAAACGAGGGGGATGACCATCCCAAGTATTCGTTTGTGCGTCAGCCGGACAACCCGGAATACTATGACCGGCTTCCAAACGGAACATGGGTTGGTTTTGGACCCACCAATGGGATCACCAAAGAAATCCTCGCCGCAAATCCCGGTTACTACTCGGAGGATGTGAATGCCTATTTGATCCGGGCGGCACGTTGGCTCATGGATCGAACCAAGGCGGACGGACTCCGTTTGGATGCCGTCAAACATGTGCCCGACTACTTCTTCGGGGATCAGAATCCTGCCACCAAAGACGCCAGCAATGCCGGTTACCTTGGTGGCGTGCAGTGGCAGTTCAACATGAGTCGAGGTTTCAACGACTGGGACAAACACCGTGACTCGGTTTTTGAAACGGAGATCCCGCGCAACGACGCGATGGTTTTTGGCGAACATCTCGGGTCGCCTCCGGGCTACTCAGGCTATTGGGATGCAGGCATGCGCCTTGTGGACAATGAACTGCGCTCAAAACTGAATGGTGTCCTTGGCAGCCCATGGGGCACGCTTTTTGGATTGGATAGTCCAGGCGGTGGAGGGTTCACGGCCGCTCTTGGAGTAACCCATGCCAACAGTCACGACAGCGATTACTCGGCCATGCGCCAACTCCAACACGCGCTGTATTACACGCGCGAGGGACTCGGGCTCGTCTACACGGATGGCTATTATCAGGCTGAAACCCTGGGCGAGTCAGGCGGCGCCTTTCCGCGTCATGCGAACACCGCATTCCTCGGCCAGTTCGCCGACTCCCGCATCCCGAACCTCCTCAAAATCCACCAAGATTTTGCTCGCGGACTGCAACAGGGACTTAAGAGTGACAGTGATTTTCTCGCCTACGAGCGCCGGGACAATCGGAATCCGGATGGAACTGCCCGCATGTCGGGCATCGCCTCCGAGGAGATCACCATGGTGGTTATGCTCAATGACAACAATGCCTCGGGTCAGGCACGCTCTTTCGCCACAAGTTTTCCCAATGATGCCTACCTCTACCAATACGCAACCGGACCGAATGGGTCTTTCCAAGGCGGATTTTACAAATATGCCGACAAGCTCCACGAGGTCGTTGTACCTCCAGGTGGCTATTACGTTTTTGGATGGCGCACACCGGAGACGTCCAACTTCTGGTCGGACGCTATAAATTTTTATCAGAATGGGAAAGAAGTTGAACGGATTACGGTGACCCGAAAGGACGGTCCCGATGGCGATGAGGCGTTCAATCCGAATGGCCTTCCCAATCGTGGCTATCCGATCGGCGTCACGCCCGCTCCCTACACGTATCAGACCAGTGTGCCAGTAGTGAAATCCGGTTCGCCGCTCACGATCATCGCAAGGGCCGATGGGTCAGCAGAAAATATTTTGCTCAAACTGGATGGCGGCGTGGACCTCAATGGCACCGTGCCTCCGGGCATCACCGACCCCGCAAAGCGTGACAATCCACCAGCCGTTCGCACGGACACATGGGTTGGTTACGAGCAGCCCTCATTTGTCCACCGGCAACATCCAGAATTGTTCGCGGCCCAAGTTACGGAAACCCGCAATATTTCCGGTTCGGCCGGTGCCGAGACCTACACAACCGCAGGAGTGCTGAATCAGGGCACTGGAACAAAAACCATCAACGCCGACACCTCCTCATATATTTATCACGATCCGCTGGCCTTGGTTGAGGGCGAGACCTTCAATCAATACGACGCTGCCACAAGAAAGCTCTGGGCCAAAGTCAACTCGGTAGGGGGTGGTTACAAAATGTATGTTTATTACACCACCGATCCCACGTATTTCCCCGAAGGAGCAGGAGGAGTTGGCAAAGGAAACACACGGGTTGTCGAATTAAGTTATCAGGCGGCCCAAAGCGGAACAGGGTTCAACTGGTGGGCCAGTGTGACCATGCCCGGGGATTTTATTCCCGGCACCAGCCGCTACAAAATTGGTGTTTTCAAGACTGGTGCTTCCTCCTTGTGGCCATCCGGCCAGAGCCAGGTTGACTACAAAAAGCAAATGCTTTCAACGTTCAAGATCGAGAACTGGGATCCTGCCACAGCCCAGTATCACGTGCATGCCGACTACAACTCGCTGACCACCGGGCTCAGGGAAGGCTTCCATGTGATCCGGGCCAAGGCCCTTCTCAACCGTGATGCCTGGGCAAAAGCCGCACTCTACAACACCTTCACACAAACCTTTTATTACGATGCCCAGACTCCAGAAGGCGAAGTCGCATTCCCTCAGGCAAATGCCACCGTTGGCGGTTCCAGCTACGAGATGGTCATCCGGACTGACCACACCGTCGAGGATGTTTGGTATAATATTGCGGACTCCGAACCCGGCAACAATGACTCCGCCACGTCCAAGCTCAATGGCAATGGGGACGGGTTCGAGCCATTCACGGACACCAACAAAGATGGCGATCGGGATGCCAATGAGGACTTCACGGATTTGAATGGCAATGGCGTCTATGATTCCTCCGCTCCCATCGCATGGGCAAGGGCCACGGAAGTCACGCCCAATCCCTCAGTCACCAGCACTCAACCTCGCGAGTGGCGGGTTCGTTACACAAATATTCCGGCCTCCGGCAATGCCACGATCACCTTCCGATTGCTCGAAGCATCGTCCTCGCGGAATTTTACCCTGAATGCCAATGACGGTCACTACACGGAGATCCTGCGGACCGTGAATACCGCTGGCCCGCTGGAACGAGTCAATATCGCGTGGCCACAAAATGATGGCGATCTGGTGGATGATGCGTATGTGATGAAAGTGTATTTCTCGAAGGCCCTGACCACCGGCACCAACCTCGAGCAACTCCTCAATCGATTCACGTTTTCCGCTAACGGGGTTCCTCAAAGCCGCACAGGTTGGGCTGTGAATTATGGCGACTTTGGCCCTGGCAACGCCTACCACGAACTCTCAATCCCTCTGCCAAATCTCTATAATGATATCGCCGGATTCCTTCATGAGCTGAAGATGGAATACCGATTCCCGTCACCGGATAACCGGGTCCTCGAAGCGTTTCGCCTCGTCAAAGCCAGCCCGAGCACCAAGCCGTTTGTTAACATCGTGCGGCCCGTGGAATTAGGATCGGATGGTAGGCCGGTTGAAATTGTGCTGCCGGATGGCCCCGGTACGGACTCCGTCGTTTACACAGTGCGCGTGAATTCCAGTGCCTCGGTCGCAGATATTCAACTCTCTGGCAACCCGGCCATTACCTTGCTCAACGAGGTTTACACGGACACGAACCTGAATGGGCGCTTCGATGGTGAGGAACCCTACGTGGATACAAACGCGAACAATCAATACGATCTTGGGGAAGCGTTCACGGACACGAATGAAAACACAGCCTGGGATGCCAACGAGCACCCCTCTCTCGTGGATACAAACGCTAACGGAACATGGGACGGACCGACAGTTACAGTAAGCGGCAACTCCAAGGTTTGGGATTTCCCATGGTCGATCAACTCGCCCGGCAACTACCTCCTCACAGCCTCAACCGGCGGAGTGGAACCGGTGATTGCCACCCGCTCGGCCAAGGTGGTTTTGCGTCAGGCCGTGGACGTGGATGCGGATGAATACAATGATGATGATGATGACGGTCTGTTGGATTTTGATGAGGCCACGCCCAAAGCCCTGCCTGTTGGAAACTCAGAGACATGGACCAATGGAGATATCCATGTTTACAATGCCTATGGCCGCAGCCTTCCTAATACTCCAGATTCGGATGGTGACGGTCTCCCGGATGGTCTCGAAGTCGGCTGGCGCACGGCTGGGAACGCGACGAACACGCTCGTAGATACCAACGGTGATGGATTCCCGAATTTCATAGGTGACCTCGATCCCCCTCTCTACGCCGTCGTCGAAAATCATGGCTTCGTGCCGGGAGTGGGAAGTCAGAGCGCCGGCGACAACCGCACGCGCCAGGCTGCAGGAACGGTCACTGACCCCACCAACCCGGACACGGACGGCGACGGAATTCTAGACGGAATCGAGGACACCAATCGCAATGGCTGGACGGATGGTGACGGACTCACCCTTCCTACAACCGCCAATCGCAGCCAATATGCAACCGCTCGTCCCAACACCGGCGATTGGCCAAACAATACCATTGATTCGTTTGAAACATGGACCGAAACCAGTGCGACAAAAGCTGACTCTGACGCGGACGGACTCAATGATGGCTTCGGAGAGGACAAGGATTTTGATGGCAAGATCACCGGCGATACAGACAACGACCGGATCTATGATGCCGGGGAAGCATGGACTGAGACCGATCCGCTCAAGTCAGACACGGACGGCGACGGCCTCCCGGATGGCTGGGAGGTGCAATATGGCCTCGATCCTCTGGATGACGGGACCGATGATCTCAAAACAGCCGACGCGGCAGATGGCACCGTGCGGGAAGGCGCAGCCGGGGATCCTGACAATGATGGATTCAACAATGCCCTGGAACTTGCCAATGGAACCAACCCAGCGCAGGTCACCACAATTGGTAATGGTGGCGGCGAGGGCACGATCAACATCGGCACCTTCACGGATTGGAAACACACAGACCTCCTGGCTCTCGATGAGTACAACGAGGGGGGGAGCCAGGGGGTTGACGTCTATCGCACAAACGGCTTCGACAACTCGCGGGATATTGTCGCGTTTTCCTTCCGCGATGGCGGGGCTCTTGATCAGGACGGTGATGGCAAACTGTATTTCCGCCTCGATTTTATGGACCTCGTCGCCTACGCCGAACAGGGAGAGGTTGATGCCTACATTCTGATTGATACCGGCAGTCCGTCAGATGGTGAACGTGCGCTGCCGGATGCCGTGGATATTGCCACAGACATGCGATGGGAGGCGGTGGTCGCTGCGTATGGCTATAACATTGGAAGTGTGCTCGTGGATCTGGCTCGCGCCACCAACTCCAACACGACCACGCAATTCCAAAACCCCGAAACCGACGGAGGCGTCCAGCGGCGGAGCACATCGCAAGTTGCATGGTCCAGCCGCTATGACGCGGTGGAAATCAGCGTGGATCGTCAGCACCTCATAGATGCTGGATGGTTGGGTGATCCCGCAACGCTCAACTTCCAGGTCTTCACCACCAAAGATGGCACGCAATCGAACGGCCCCGGCGAGATCTCCGGACGCAATGACATTCGGGATACGATTGGTGATGACTGGCTTGCCTCGGATTATTGGAAAGATCAGGACAACATCCGCCTCAATGGCAAGCTCACCCAGTATTTCGGGCGGTCCTCCAACAACGACCGTGGAAAGGCTGCCAAGGTGATGCTTCTGGCGCACGGAAATCAGGCCATTCAGCCGGGCAGTACCATGCAGAAACTTGTGCATGATGGTGCCATGAGCGGAGCAGCCGGCTATTTCCGCATGGTTCAGACCCATGAAAACTATCAGGCCCCGCTCACCCTTCATATCACTCCCACGCTGGCTTCAGGTCTCCAATGGGCAAAAAACCCAACGCCATCTGCGGCGAATGATGGCCCATCACTCAATAGCCGCATCGCCTCTCTGGTCACCAATAACAAAGCCGAGATCGTTGGCTCCACGTTTGCAGACCATGTGCCTAAATATTTCCCGCTCGACTTCAACCTCTCGAACAAAAATCTCGCCAACACGTTCCTAGATACCATCTACGGAAATGGCAACCTGACGGCCTCCCGAAGCATTTTCTGGGCTCCCGAGCGGGTTCTGGATGATGAAACCCTCGCGCTCATTGATGGCATGGGTTACTCGCACACCTTTGCAGACCAGACCCGTCACTTCGTGAAATGGTTTGGACGCACATCGGCCCTCGGGACAGATGGGTTCCGGATCAATGAAGTCAATGGCGTAAAAATTTTCCCGATCCACGATGTGACCTCGGAATACCTTGATGATATCAAAGACGAAGGCGCAGCGCAGCCGGTTCGGGAACTCCTCTCCCGGCGCTCCCGCAGTTCCGTGCAGGACCAGGTCGTCGTGCTCTGGCGCGACATGTCAGACTTTGCAAGCAACACCAAGGCTTCGTCCTATGATACGAATGTGCGCTGGCTCTCAAGCCGTCCATGGGTCCGTGTGGTGACAGCAGATGAAATTGTGAGCGGCCAGGTATCCTACAAAGGCACTGATGGAAACATGACCGCCCAGTGGGGATCGGTGGATCGGGGCGTTGTCGGCAATCTCACCCAGACAGCCAAAGATTGGATCGATCACGCCACTCAGGAAAACTATGACAACTGGTACTTTGGTTCGTCCTTCGAGGAAGGGCTCTCCAATCGCCAGTTTGGCGCGTCCTCGGTGTTCGGTCAGGTCGGAGTCAGTGGTCATGCCAATTCCGTTTGGCAATCCCTCAACTCCACGAGTTTTTACACTGGCCTCGGAAATCTTGCCAAGGCTTCAATCCATGGGGCCATGTTCCAAACGGGTTTCCATAACACAACAAACAACGATCTGAGCAAATTCAGCACCGGGGCCTACATTAATCCCGACACCGGAAGCGGTCAGACGCTCGCGGACTTTGCAAGAAATTCACAAGCTCAAACGAGATTCGCCGCCATTTTTGCAGGGGTCCAGCAATGGGCAAATGAGGCCAGTTCCTCCACTCTGGGAACGGTGGCCGCCGATGTGGATCACGATGGGATCAATGAGTATCTGCTCTTTAACGCGCGGGTTTTTGCGGTCTTCGAATCCAAGGGCGGACGAATGACGGCAGCTTGGATGCGCGATCCGCTCACCGGTCGCCTCTGGCAGGTTGCCGGCAATCCGGTTTCTTACAGCAACAGCGATTCGGAAGAGGAAGGTGCCAGCAACTTTTTGCCATCAACCGCTACGGTCTCCGCGCATCGCACGAGTGGTTTCAAAGATTGGTGGACGGTGGACGGCTCAAACAATGGCAGCAATGCCGCCGTGAATGCGGTGTATACGGTTGCCCCGGCCGCCACCGGCACAGGGTGGACATTCACATCGGGGGGAATCACCAAAACGATTCGCATTCCCCACGCCACCTCGGAGCGGCTTCATGCCACTTATCAACTCACCGGCCTCTCAAAAGCCTTTGTGCGTTTCGGCCTCTCTCCGAATCTCCTGGACCTCCTGCTGCGGGGTCAGAGCGGACTGGCCCCGGAAATTTCCTCGCCAACCCGTGTGAACCTCACCAACACCAGCGGCCAGGACATCGTGCGCGCCTTTGTGGAAGGCCCCCAAGTGAACGCCGCAGCCACCGACATCGGCGGCTCCCCATTCACAACGGTCCTCCGCCGGAATCAGGCACAAACCCATCAGGTTGAAATCGAACTGACCGGAGCCGGGCCCCATGAAATCAGCTTGGGCTTCGATCTTGGCACGGACCTTTCCGACTCGGACAATGATGGAATGCCCGACAGCTGGGAAACCACGGAGTTTGGAAACCTCTCCGCCACGGCCTCGGGAGACCATGATGGCGACGGTCTCAGTAATTTGACCGAATACATTTTTGGTTCCGATCCGACCCTTGCCTCCAGCGGTCAGCCGGCCACACAAGTCGTGCAGGACGAAACCGGCTTCACCTTCTCGTTCCCGACCATCCTTGGCCGAAACTACCAGCCTAAGGTCTCACCCGACCTGCTCTCCTGGTCCAACCTCGGTGACCCCATCTCCGGCGACGGATCCACCAAATCCATTAACGACCCCACCCCC
This sequence comes from Terrimicrobiaceae bacterium, assembly GCA_041738805.1. Classification (GTDB taxonomy): domain Bacteria; phylum Verrucomicrobiota; class Verrucomicrobiia; order Chthoniobacterales; family Terrimicrobiaceae; genus JAJTZA01. Next base: position 31,593 of record JBGSPC010000063.1, read on the forward strand.
GACACCCGCCGCTTCTACCGGGTCATCATCTCCCTGCCATGAAAATGCCCACCCCGCGTTCGTGCAGAGCACTTTGGAGTGCGGCGCGTCCCCGCACCGCTTTGACTCCGCCATAACCCTCACCACATCATGAACCGTCTCACCACAACATTCTTCGCCGTCCTTCTGGTAACCACAGGGTTTCTCAAAGCCGATGTGGCGAACGTCTGGCACATTCCCGCAGGGAAAGAATCCCAACTCGGCAATGTGACAATGCGCACCCCGCTTTATGAGATTACGGCGGGCAATACGACCGTCTATCAGGGCTTCTTCAAAAATAATGGGACCAACGGTGATCAGAATGCATCAGGGCTTGTCTATTACCGGTTGACTCCGCGCGGTGGTTCGGCAGGCCCGTGGATTTCGGTTCCCCTGGGATATCACAGCAACTATCCATCAGACCTCGATATTCAAAACCAATACTGGAAAGCCGAACTTCCCTCGACAACGTGGAGTCCTACAGATGTGGTCGAGTATTATTTCAAAGTGACGTTCAGCGGCGCGAGCCCGGAAACCACTTATATCTTTGGAGGCGATCAAACAGGGAAACAGTTTTTATCAACCTCGGAAGCTGCGGCCCAGGCCAATCCCTTCTCGATCCGCAACCGTCCGGGTTGGATTTACCACAACAACAACCGGACCATCGCGGGCAACGATATTCAAGTCCGCCTCAAGACCGGTTACATCGGTCCCGACAATTTGGAGTCCACCCTCTGGTCCTCTAACGGAACAGTCTATTTCACAACCGATGGGACAACGCCCTCTGGCGCACTCGGAGTGGGCAGCGGGACAACCCAGACAGCGGCATTGGTGTTCGATGGCATTGAAGGCGATGCAAGCGGAAACGGCAATGCCGCCTACTGGCGTGGAACGATGCCCGGCGTATTGGCCGGACTCCCTCTCGGCGGACAGGTCAAATACCGGATCGGACTTTGGAACACCGCCACGAACGAAGAAAAATTTGCCGACCATGTCGCCGGGAATGATAACAACACATTCGTTTATCAGAATGGCCAACTCGGTCAGCCTTCGTTGACGATCAACAACCTGAACGCGAACTACACCACCACAAAACTTTTTGTGGATGAAATTGCAGGGGATTCAATTCCCCTGAACATCGTCTTTGCTCCTGGCGAGGCCAATGTCACCGAGGTCGAAGTTTACACGAATCTGAACCGTCGCGACCGGGCGGATGACGATGCTAATGGTGATGGATACGATGACGGGATTAGTGCGCTCAACGGCAACAATCTCACCGCTGGCAATGACGACCACTACTACAAGGCTTACACGCTGACCAATGCCGGGGCGGGAACTTACACGCTCACCCTGCCTGCTGAACAAACCGGAGCCTATCGCCTGACGGCGCGCTGGAAAGTTTCCGGAGATCCTAACTGGCGCTGGTATTCGAATCAATCGGCCAACCGCCGTGATCATGCGATCACCGTCTCGCCGAAGGATGCCCGCGATCTGGTGATCTACGAAATCAATATTCTCAACATCGAGGCCACCGGCGACACATTCGAAACGCGCTCGACCATCGAGGACATGCACAATGCCCCCGGTGCCCCGCACAATGCGAACAATCGTTGGGATCTCGATTATTTGACGACCTTGGGTGCCAATTGCCTCTGGTTCCAACCAATCCATCCTCCTGCCCGCGATGGACGCGAACCGTTCGGCGGATGGGGAAGTGCCAACCCTCCCTACGAACCGGGTAGCCCTTACGCAGTTAAAAACTTTTTTGAGGTGAGTCCGATCATGAGCAAAAACTTCAGCGGCAGCGCTTTTAGCAGCACTGATCTTCTGAATCAAACGAACCGCGACGCCGCGATGACAGCCTGGCAAAACTTCGTCACCGCCGCAGATTCCAAAGATGTGGACATCATGCTCGACGCACCATTTAACCACACGGCGTTTGATGTCGAGTTGGCCCAGGCCGGCATTGACCTCCTTCAGCCCGATGGTGCGACATGGGCCAAGACTGATGAGATCCGGGGCCGTGAAGCGCGCTTTTTCTCAAGCAATACCAACTACGGCAACCGCGCCTTCTCGGCCGCCACGATTGCCGCCGGGCCGGACCGTTATGATTTCGGAAAGTGGCAGGACGTGAAAGATGTCTTCTTCGGGCGGTATGATGCGCTTGTGGAAAATGACTCCGAACCCGAGCGGTCAAGTTACACTTCCGAAGGGGATTGGTTCGATGCCAATGATTCCGATTGGGCGGCTAACGACTTTGTTAAAAATACCCAGCAAAAAAATGTGACCCGTCAGGTTTGGAAATATTTTGCACGCTACGGAACCTACTGGCTCGAGAAAACACGGCCGGCCGGTCAGAACCGTAACAGCTCCACCGAGCCTGGCCTCTCACCCGCCCAGCGCTACGAATGGGACGGACGTGGAATCGACGGCCTGCGCTGCGACTTTGGTCAGGGCCTTCCCCCACAGGCATGGGAATACATGATCAATGTGGCCCGTGAAAAGAAATGGAATCTCGTGATGATGAGTGAATCCCTCGACGGAGGGGCCGTGACCTATCGCTCCAACCGTCATTTCGATATTCTTAATGAAAACATTGTGTTTCCGCTGAAATCCGCGACCACAAAAACCGATTATCGCAACATCTTCGAAGGACGCCGGTCCGCTTACGGTCAGGGGTTGGTCCTTATCAATAACGTGTCCCATGATGAAGAAAATTACGACGACCCCTGGGAGGCGCTCATTCGATTCAGCGTGGCGGGGACCATGGACGGAGTTCCGATGATTTTCCCGGGTCAGGAACTCGGGGTTTCCAAGACGTTCGGATATAATCACTACGAAACGAATTTCGGAAAACAGGTTCCTCATTTCAAGCGGTTCAACTCCATGACCCCCGCATGGAACGATACCGTCTTTGGCAACGACCAACTTTTTCCGGTTTATTCGGGCATGGGCGCAGCGCGGCTTTTCAGTCCAGCCCTGCGATCCTCTAACCGTTGGTTCATGGATGGAGACGGAAACAACTCCAAAATTCATGCCGTCGCAAAATACGAGACCTGGGGTCAGTCCGCAGCAACCCAGGATGTTTTGCTGGCCTTTGCCAATCTTGATCGCAATGCAAATCAGGCAGACAACTTCAAAATCCCTGCGGGCCTTGCCGATGCATTGGGGCTCAAGGACGGTCGAACCTATAATGTAAAAAATGTCGCGGCCTATTTGAATGCCTCCATCGGAATGACCGGACGCCGTGATGCGTGGTTGTGGGGCAATGGTTACACGGGTGCCCAGTTGGAATCCGCTGGATTCTTTCTTTCCCTGAACAAAGTTCCCACGATGGAAACCAGCACAAATCCTGCTGATCCGGCATGGAATCAAAAGCCCTTCGAAGCCCAATACCTCAAAGTTTATGATGTGACCCAACTCCCCGCGCCAGCGTCATCGCCCGCAGTTGCGGACTACGCTCTGGATGGTTCGGTCACGTTCACGTGGCCTGCCGTGGTGGATCCCGAAGGTCTTGTGCCTGTTTATAAGGTGATTGTCACCCGCAGCAATGCTGTGGTTACCGAGCACACGACCACCGACACCTCGCTGACAATTTCCGGCCTCCCCACAGGCGTGACCGCCACGGCAACGGTCACCACGCTGAACCCCAACAACACCGCCATCGCCTCCTCGGCGAGCTCTTCGAGCAGTCAGACGGTTTCCATCGCTTCAGCGGATGACAATGATGGAGACGGTCAGACCAATGGCGTTGAGCATCTTGCGGGAACCAACCCATTGAATGCCTCCTCCATGTTCAAAATTGAGCAGATTGCCGGGTCCGTCGGTGGCGGAATGACGGTGACATGGACGGCCGTGCCAGGAAAAACCTACACCGTGGAAACCTCCCCTACCCTTGGCATAGGAAGCTGGACACCACTGGCGGAAGGACTCACCTCGGGCTCGTACACCGACCCGGCTCCTGTGGCCACACCCAAATTCTATCGCGTCGTGGTCGAGTGACACACAGGAGGCTCTTCCCTTGCGGCTGTTTTTAATCCGTTCAACAAAATCCGGTTCGACACTCAGGCAGATGCGTTTATTTTGGTGTTCCATTCCCCTTGCTTAATGAGCCACCCTCTTACTCTTCTTTTCGTTCTGGTAGCAACTGTCATCCCCGCGTTTGCGGCAGACCGCGTGAACATCGCCGAGGATGAGGCGTCTCATAGTGCCTACAATTCCGGTTGGGTGACGGGAAAGAACTCCGGCGCTGGCTTCGGGGCCTGGACCCTGCAGACGCTGGGCGGCACGGTGAATGATAGTCACGCAGGCTTTTTCATTGCCACTGTCGACAACGAGCAGGGTCTCGACACCATCGCACCGAACAACAAGGCTTTTGGCACATTCGCAAACGGAGTGGAATTTGAAGCCGCCGTGGGTTTCCGAACCTTTGACCAGCCGCTCCAAATCGGTGACTCGTTTTCCCTGCTCATGGAATGTGATACCGTTACTACAAAGTTTAGCAGTGACGATAACCGTCTCGGAATCATCGGATTCTCACTCCGCAGTGGCGTAACTTCCGAGGCATGGGACGAATACGAAAAAGATGCCAGATTCCAATTTGGATTCTACCAAGGCGAATCCAATTATCAGGTTTACGATGGCGAGGAGAGTCATGATACGGGAGTCCCAATGACTGCAGACGGGGTTGCTGTCACTGTCACACTCACGGGTGCCGACACTTACGATCTGGAGATCACGCCCCTTGATACGAAAGAGACAACCAAATTGCCAGGCCGCAAGCTTGCGGGGACGGCTGGCGCACCTATCGGGAGCTTTGCGATCTATAACCTGGATGGAGAACGCGAGAATGCCTACTTCAATGGTATTCAAGTGTCCCGCTCGGGGGAGTCCATCGGAAGGTAAGCACCCTCGCTTCATGGCAATCCCCCCCCCGAGCTTGAACTGCTCAACCACACGGATTCGACACGATTACCAACCCATGTCTTGGCCCGAGGGGAATGGCCACACTTGTGAGTCAACCCGGCTGCGGTTTGCCTCACGTTTTCTATCAGATCGGGCGGCAATAACGATTTTCTGCCATCTCCTTATTTTGCTAACAACAGTCGGGTCACTCATGGCCGCGACGACGTTCACATATAAGGGCCCCGGCACTGACAAAATACATTACGACGTGAGCTGGCTCGACGACCGGCTGCAGGTGTCGCTCACTGGTCCCGATGTGGAAATTGGGACGCTATTTCTTGCGCTGGGTTCGGATGGCGAGACGGGATCGAGATTGGTGCCATTCGGGCGTGGCAAGGGAGGATCGACCGTCTTTTTGCCCTTTGCCGCCCGTGCCATATTAGTGATCACAGCAAACGAGGCGACACTCTGGCCGTGGGATCGAACGAAGTGGGGAGAAATGAAGCCGGCAAAGAACCTGGTTGAGACCACGCGCGACGCCGGCCGGATCAGCGTATCGCTTTCACCGTCTCTAATCGGAGATGCCCGGAAGCTTAACCTGGTGGCCTATTTGAAAGACATGACGGCGGCTGGCGGGTGGGGAAAACTTTTTGGCAATCTCGATCCGCACGGGCCGGTGGGTGAGGGAGATATCGTTCTTCGCAGCTATTTAACGGGAGCGGGATCACTGACTTCGGTCACGGCACCCGACAAGCCCAAGGTACGGATCTATCAATTTCTTCCCCGCCATTTTGGGAACACGAACGAAACACGGAAGGTCAATGGGTTCCTTGAGGACAATGGATCAGGCAAATTTTCTGACATCAACGAGAAGTCTCTGGCCGAGCTAAAGAAGATGGGATTTACGCATCTTTGGCCGACGGGGGTCATCCAACAGGCCACGGCCACCGACTATTCGGCGGTGGGGGAGCCGGCCGACGATCCGGACCTTTTGAAGGGTTTGGCAGGCAGTCCGTATGCGATCAAAGACTACTTCGATGTTTCTCCCGATTACGCCAATGATCCGGCGAAGCGCTTGGAAGAGTTCCGTGAAATGGTTGAACGGGTTCATGCGGCCGGGATGAAAGTGCTGATCGATTTTGTGCCGAACCATGTGGCGCGAAGCTACGGATCAACGGTCCGTCCCGAACTCAGCTTTGGTGCCGAGGATGACCGGACCCGTTACTTCCATCCGAACAACAACTTCTTTTGGCTGACACCGGAAGTGAAGCCGTTCGGCAAGGGACCGCCCCTTCGATTGCCAACCGTCGATGCAGACGGCAAACCCACCAGCCCGACCGCCAAGGTGGCCAAGGCGGCCTCCGATGGCTTGTTTGAACCGGAGCGCGAGCACGGTCGGGTCACGGGAAGCAATCTGGCCAGTTGGGAACCGGATATGGGCAGTTGGTATGAGACGGTCAAATTGAACTATGGGTATGACTTTCTGGATCCCTCCAAGCAGACGCGGTCCTACCCGCATGGAGATCGTCAGGACCTTCCTGTGCCAAACACCTGGGAGAAGATGGATGCTATCATTGCCTATTGGCAGGAATTGGGAGTGGATGGGTTCCGGGTCGACATGGCGCACTTGGTGCCGCCTGAGTTTTGGAAATGGATGATTGCCCGGGCCCGTGGGCGGGATGCCGATGTTTACTTTGTCGCCGAGGCCTATGATACCGACCCGGCAAAAGTTCCATCCGGAGATAGCCTTGTCGCTGAAGTGGGCGGGGGAAATGTGATGTTCGACTTGCTGAATTCCGGGTTCGATGCGGTTTACGATGATGCCACTTATGATAAGCTGAAAGAGATCTACGAGGCTGCGGCTTGGGCGAATGATCTGGATCGAATCGCCGCCCGACCCTTCGTGTTTGATCAGTCCCTTCGCTACGCGGAGAATCATGATGAGGTGCGTTTGGCGGCCAAGCTGGTCTGGGGCGAACATGGTGCTGCTGTGGGTCGGCCTGTGAGTGCGCTTCTCTTCGGACTCTCCCGCGGGCCGGTCATGCTTTATAGTGGGCAGGAAGTCGGGGAGCCGGCGGATGGTGCCGAGGGCTTCGGGGAAGACGATGCCCGGACTTCAATCTTTGACTATTGGTCGATGCCGGAGTTTGTGAAGTGGGTCAATGGAGGAGCGTTTGATGGAGGGAAGCTTTCGCCCGAGCAAAAGTCCTTGCGCGAATTCTACTCCCGATTGCTGAACCTGCTTGCCGAACCCGCGTTTCGAAACGGCGACTTCATTCCTCTCAATCCCCTCAATATGGAGAACCCCGCTTATGGTCGACTGGCCGGTGAGGAAGCTAGTGGGCACTGGATTTACGGTTTCCTCAGGCATGACCCGGTCAGTGGCCAATCCTTTCTCGTCGTGATTAATCTGCACCCGACAAAATCGTTGAATGACGTGAAGGTGAAGCTTCCAAAAGAGTGGTCGCCCTTCGAGGTAAATCAGAACTTGGTGCTTCGCGAGCAACTGGCTGACCGTCGGGAGGTCAGTGTGAAGGCGGGCGACCTTGCGTCGGCGGGTATCAGTCTTGGAAATCTGTCACCCCTGACACCCTACTACTTCCAATTTCCCTCCATCCCCTAAAGCCTTATGAAACTCCGCTTCTTCCTTCTCCTCCTATTCCTAAGTGGTCCGCTGCTGGCTGCTCCCAAGCCGTATTTGGGGTGGGTGCCCATTCAGTTTGCTCCTGCGGGATCCGAAGTCATCCTGGACATGCGCCGCTTTTTTGAACCAGGCCCCGATGGAAAGTTGCAAGTGCAATCCTCGGAGTCCTATCGGGCGACTTATGCGGCTCAGGATTTTCAATTGAAGGTTGCCATTCCTTCCACGGCGGCGGGCTTCGTTGAAGTTCCACTGCGTTTGGTGGACGGCTCTGGCAAGCTCGTCTCTGAGGCTGTCCTGACGATTGCGGTGGAGGTTCCCGGCCGTCGCGCCGAAACGCCCTCCGTGTATGCCGAAACAATGACACCCAAGGAGTTGCGATTTCGAGTGGTGGGCGGACGGGTTCCAACATTGTCGGCTGTTGCACAGTTCCCGGATGGCTCCAGCCGGATCGTGAAGGCCCAGACGGACGGCGATCATGTTGTGGTTCCGACGGGAGGTTTGCCAGAGGGAACGTGGGTGCGCCTGGCAGTGGCAGACACGAGTGGCCGGGTGAGCCGGCCTGCCCGCGCACAGACCGGGGAGACACCCAAGTTTCGTTGGCAGGATGGAGTCATTTACTATGCGTTCACGGACCGCTTTGTGAATGGTCAGCCATCCAACGATCAGCCGGTCAATGATCCTGCAGTATTGCCGCAGGCCAATTATTTCGGCGGGGATTTTCAGGGAATTCAGCAACGCATCGAGGAGGGTTATTTTGACCGTCTGGGAGTCAACGTGCTCTGGCTGGCTCCGCTCAATCGCAACCCGGCGGATGCTTGGAAGGAATATCTCCCGCCGTATCGTTCTTACACGGGGTATCATGGTTACTGGCCAATTTCTCACACCGAGGTTGAGCCCCGCTTTGGAGGAGATGCGGGACTGGCGTCGATGGTCACAGCGGCCCGGAAGAGTGAGATTAAGATTATTGCGGACCTTGTCCTTCGTCACACCCATGCCGAGCACCCTTTGCGCAAAGAGAAGCCCGAGTGGTTCGGCGAATTGATGCTGCCCGATGGCAGCAAAAATCTTCGCATTTGGGATGAGCAACAATTCACGACATGGTTTGAGGAGTGGTTGCCGGGGTTCGATTTTGACAAGCCCGAGCCGGTGGCATTCCTGCTCGATAATGCCTCCTTCTGGGCACGCAAATTTCATCTGGACGGATTCCGCTTGGACGCTGTCAAACACATCAAGCCATCCTTCTGGTGGAAGTTCCGGACGGCAATGCGGAAAATGGAGCAGGCCGATCAATCGGGCCCGATGTATTTTGTGGGTGAGACGTTTATGGACCGGCAGGGAATCATGCAGTTCGTAGGTCCCAACATGCTTGATGGGCAATTTGATTTTCCCCTCTATGACACGATTATGGAGGTCCTGGCCTCAGGTAAAGCGGGCCTTGGCACGCTGGAAGAATCGCTATCAGCCTCCGAAACAATCTATGGCAAAGAGACCTTGATGTCGCCTTTGGTTGGGAATCACGACAAATCGCGGTTTATGGCCTTTGCCGATGGAGACCTTCCTGACCCGAAGAACGATGATGAAGAGGAAATTGGTTGGGCCAACCCTCCGAAGGTTGATCATCAGGCTTCTTACGAGAAGCTCAAGCTGGCCCTTTCCTTCATCTTGTCCATCGATGGTGTTCCGATGATTTACTATGGTGACGAAGTGGGATTAACCGGTGCGGGTGATCCGGACAATCGGCGCATGATGCCGACCGAGAACGAGTTGGCCGCCGAGCAAAAAGCGGTGCGCGAGCACTTCGGTCAGGTCGCCAAGTTGCGGGCGGCCCATGCTGCGCTGCGCTATGGGCACCGCCGTTTATTGCTTGCTGAGGATTTTCGCTACGCGTTTGTGCGTCGCCATTTTGATGACGCTGTATTGGCCGTGTGGAATACGGGAAAAGAGGATGCGGATTTTGATTTGGTTGTCGCACCCGAGCTGGCGGACGGCGATTACCACGATGCTATCACTGGCAAGAACGTGGAGGTTCGTGAGGGGCGGGCTAAGTTTTCGGTGGGGTCGATGAAGTCGGCCTTTCTTGTGGCCGGAAAGCCGTGACGGTTTAATATGTTGGCTTACATTTTATATGCCCATAGACTGATTTTTCGCTCCGTGATTCCCTCCGCGACAATTCCAATCCGGGACTCCCGCCCAGGCCGGGCCAGTCGATGCTGGATTGTCGCACTTCTCCTGGTGTGTTCCATTCCCGCCATTGCCCAACTCGAGGAGGCGGAGACCTTTGATAATTATCTCCTGCGGGGTTCAGAGGAGTATGAGAAGGGGCAGTATTCCAAGTGCCTGGCAACGATGCAGGATTTTCTGGTCAAGTTTTCCAACGACCCCTTAACTCCCCGGGCCCTTAAGCGTGTCTATTACCTGCTCACCCTGTGCTCGGTGCGACTGGCCAAGTGGGAGGAAGTGCTGGAGTGGTCCGAGAAGTATCAGAAGGACACTGGAGTCGGGGCGGAAACATGGGACAGCGAGGTGGCATTTTGGCGGGCATTGGCTAATGAGCGTCTGGGTCGGCATGAAGAGGCTCATCGCCAACTGATGGCATTCGTCAATACCTATGGAAACCATCCGAAGGCACCGCTCGCGCGGCAATTGGCCGGTGCAGCTTTGGTGCAGGCCGGAAAGTGGGGCGAGGCCGCCGACTACTTTGCTTCACTAAGGAAAAACCTGTCCGGTTATGCTGCCGGCGAGGCTTACCTGGTGGAGTTGACATGCCGGTTGGAGGCCGGGCAGAACGAGGAATCCTTGCGGTTGATTGATGAGGGTCGAACCCTGACATTGCCTCGACCTGCTGCCTACCAACTTTTGATCCTCAAACTGGCGGACAAATTCCGCGTAGCCGGCGATTCGCGTCGCAGCATCGCCACCTTGCAGAGGCTGAGCCCGAAAAATGATGTTATCGCTAAGCAGGAGAAGGCGATTGTCGAACTGAGGAAGGATTACGATAAAATCCAACAGGCTGAGCCCGACGGCCTCCCCGCCAAGTTGGCCAAGGCTTTGCTCGCATCTGCCACAAATGGAGCGGCGGTGTTTGCCGGTATTCCCAACTTTGATTCGACCGCCCGGTATCGGATGGCATCCGCTTTCATGGCTATGAAGCGTTATCGCGAAGCGGCCCAGGTCCTTGCGGATATGCTGCAGAGTTTGCCTCCGGACGAGGTGGTCGAAAGGGCCTCCGATTCGGTCGTTCGGAATTACTTTGAGACCAAGCAATGGGAAAAAACAGTGGCAACGGCGGCTTCTTTCGAGCGTAAGTTTTCGGCCTCCGATGCTCTGCCGGGCGTTCTTCTCTTGAAGGGGCAGGCTTTACAGGAACTTGAAAAATATGATGAGGCGGACAAAACTTTTTCCGAGATCATTGCCCGATTCCCGCGGCATGAACTGGCTCCGCACGCAATGTTCTCGCGGGCATTCAGCTCGATCTGGCAGGAGGATTATCCGCGTGCCATGGCAGGTTTTGACGAGGTGATCACCCGGTTTCCCGAATCCCCGAGTGCGGATCCGTCACTCTTCTGGAAGGCCCAGGCGCATTCTTTGGCACGTCAATGGCCGGAAACGATTGTGGGGATGAAAGCGTATCTGGCAAAATATCCTGATGGGGTTTCTACCCCTGAAGCGCAGTTCCGCATCGCGTTTGCCGAGCATGCCCTGCGGAATTATGAGGTGAGTATTCCTGCGGTGCGGGCATTTCTTGACCAGCATCCGTCGGACCCGAACCGGGCTGAGGCGTGCTTGATCCTTGCCGACGGTCTCCTTGCCCAGGGAGACATGGAGGGTGGGCTGGCTGCACTCCAGGCCACTCCGAAGGGGGGTGGGTCATTCCGGGAAGAAGCCTGGTTCCGCAGGATCAAGGTTCAGCGGTTGCTGGAGGATTGGGAGGCCATGCGCAAGCTGGTGAAGGACTTTCTGGTGGAGTCCCCCAAGAGCGCGCGGGTGGCGGAGGCGGTCTATTGGGAGGGTTGGACTTATCGTGATGACCCGGTGCGACAACGCGAGGTTTTTTTCGAAGCGATCCGTCGTTATGGCACTGATCCCTCGCAGTGGGGAGTTGCTGAAATGATTCGCGAACTGGTGAAGGCAGGCCCGGACTCCGTTGACACTCTGCAGAAGTTCTTTGCTGGACTGGCTGAAGATCAAAATCCTCGCTCGCTTCAGCTTTGGGGGACCTGGGCCCAGGCTCAGTTGGACCGGTCTGATAGGGGAAACAAATTGGCCGGTGCGGCGCCGCTGGTCATCCCGAACGCAGACAGTCCGCTCGTCATGTTGGACATCGCGGATGCTTTACGGGCCGCCGGTCAGCGTGAACAAGCCACAGCACTGTATCAGGAAGTCCGTCGCTGGAATCCAGTCAATCCGAATAACGATCGTGCCTTCGCGGCATTGGGTCTGATTGCCTGGGAGCAGGGCGATGCCAAGGCGGCATTGGGTTTCTTTGACCGCTTCCTGAAAGAGACTCCAGGATCGAGATTGCGTGGAGAAGTTCTCGTGAGGTCAGCTGATGCATTGGCGAAGGAGGGGAGAATGGCTGAAGCCGCTGGGCGTTATGACGAAGCTTTGGCGGAAAAGGCAACTCCCCGTCGATTGAAGGCCGAGGCGTTAGTGGCGTTGGGTAGACTGCACATTGACAATGCTGAGCCGCGCAAGGCAGCACCCTATTTTCAGCGCGTCTTTGTTCTTTATGGGGCCTACCCGGATTTGGCGGCTCAGGCTTATCTTGGCAGTGCGGATGCGATGGCGAAAATGGGAGAACCGGTCGAGGAGGCGCGTGTTCTCCTCGAGTTCGCGGGTCGGGAGGATCTGGCCGGTCCTGAACCTGAGAAGGCCCGGGAAAAGGCGTCGCTAAGATTGGCAGCCCTGCCGGAAGAAATTGTAAGCCAAGCCAAAGAAAAAAATACCGCTGCCGAGCTGGCTGAAGCTCAGGCTGCTTACGATGCCGAGGGCAAGCGATGAGAACCATTGTCACATTCTTGATTCTTTCATTGGCTGGGGCCCAGGCCGAGAGCCGGATCCGTTTGCTGGATGGCCGCGAGGTGACTGGGGACATCCGGCAACTCGACGGAGATCAACTGGTGGTACGTCGATCCTTGGACTTCGGTCAAGCGGTTGAGCGCTACCCACTCAAGTCCATCGCGGTGGTGGAGTTTGCACAGAGCCGGGAGATCGAGACGGTGGCGATGCTGCCCGCGGGCGAGGCGCGAACGAATCGCTTACTGGCCCTTTGGGAATCGCTCAAGGGATTTGTCAAGGTCCCCGGGTCTCCAACTGGCCGGGTTGGCTTGATCACGGCGGCAGCCCTCGCTGCCAGTGAGGATCGGCAGAAGTCTGGCCAGGCACTTGATATTTTGTCCCTTGTGGAGGCGGGCGACCATTCTCCTGAGCGCCGCGCAGAGGCCTTTGGGGCCCGCCTGCTCCTATTGCTTAAGCTGAATCAGACTGATGAGGTGCGTGAGGCTGCGGAGGCTGCGTTGGCTCTCAACCCGGGAGCAGATGCCCGCATTCGCGCCGGGGCCAGCCTGGCCCTCGCCTCCCTTCTTCGTGAGCAGCTCAAGGCTTTGGAAAAGGAAAATCCCCGTTGGGAGATTGATCCCGCTGTTCGCCCGGAACGCAACAGGCTTTACCACCGAACCATCGAGCTCCTGCTGCAGCCGTATTTGGAGACCGGGTCATTGACCAATCCTGTCGCGAAGAGTCTGTGGCAGTTGGTGGAGTTTCACCTGGAAACCGGGAGCAATGAGGAGGCCCACAGCGTGGCACGCGATATCGCTGAGATCTATCCCTCAACGCCCGAATCCATTTCCGCCAAGAACCTGATGAAACAAAACGAAAACAAACCATGAAAGCCCGCCTCCTCGCACTAACAGTCCTGATCACCATAAGCTTTGTCGCCCCCATCGTTGCGCAGGATGCAACGCCACCACCGCCACCGGCAGTAAAGGAAAAGACCTTGCTCGATACATTCCATACGGGCGGGCCCCTCATGTATCCACTGCTGCTTTGTTCGATCGCGACGCTGGCTGTGGCGGCATACTGCTTTATCAACATTAACGGTAACAAAATGATACCCAGAGCCCAGGTTGAGGCTGTCGGCGCGTTCATGAGCCAGCGTGATGCGGGAGGCGCTTATCAGCTTTGCCACGGGCAGCCCAATGTCTTCGCAAATACGATGGCCGCAGCATTGCTCAAGGTGAATTTCGAGCGCGACCTTGCCAACAAGCCCTCCATGGAACAGGCGGCCGGGGAAACGCTCGCCAACGAAGAAACGAAATTGAACCTCTGGGTGAATTACTTGAATGTCTTTGCCACGATTGGACCGATGCTCGGGCTGCTGGGAACAGTGACCGGGATGATTGCGAGTTTTGATATGCTGGCCGCAGGCAAATCCGAGCCAGCGGACCTCGCTGGGGGCATTGGAGAAGCCATGATCACGACGGCTGGAGGGTTGTTTGTCGGCATCCCCGCCATGTTCCTCTTCTTCTATTTCCGCAATGCGCTGGCCATCCAAATCGCCAATATCCAGAAACGGGTCACCTTCATGCTCGATGTGATTTCCGGCGAGCTGAAGTTGGAGGGTGGTGAGAGTGACTATCGCAACGAAGAAGGACAGGCTTAGCCCCTCCAGAAAACACCTGCATGAAACTGCAAAAAAGACAGGAAGACGATGTCGGGTTCCAACTGGCCCCGATGATCGACATGACGTTCCTCTTGCTGGTCTTTTTCATGGTAACGACCAAAATTTCCAAGGAGCAAGTCAAGGTGGATATCAAGCTGCCGACGGCGGCAAATGCCGTTGTTCCAGAGGATCTGAGCGACCGCGATATCATTAGCATCGACGGCGATGGGAACTACTATATTGGCCAGCGTCCCGCGGCGAAGAAGGAGTTGGAAACGCACCTGAAACAGCGCTTCAAAAACTTCCCGCCTCTCCGGCTCTATGTGCGGGCCGACTCAGAGACACCGGGCCGACAAATCAAGGAGCTGATGCAGATGGCGGCCGAGGCGGGTGCGATCTCCGTAATCTTTGGCACTTACCAGGACTGAGCTTATGCAAGTGCGCCGCAAAGATGTTCAAACGGTCGAGATGCAGATGGGGCCGATGATCGACATGGTTTTCTTGCTGCTCGTTTTTTTCATGGTGACGGCAAAACCGGTGAAGCAGGAAAGTGATTTGTCCATGGCGCTGCCTGGAACCGCTGCACAGGAGGAGGCTTTGGAGATTCCGGATGAGCAACAGTTGGCGATTCTTGCCGACGGAACGATCGTTCTTAATGAACTGCCCGTGGCCGCGTCCTCCGATGTTGATATGCCGCAACTTTTTTCGATTTTGCGTCGCTTCAAACAAAGCGCCGACGCGAGCAAAAGCGAGGCGCTGGTCACGATTGCGGCAGATGATAAGTCGCGTCATCAACGCATCGTCGACGTGCTTAATGTGTGCGCACGGGCGGAAATCCGTGGTGTGACTTTTACTAACACGGAGGCTGACGAATGAAGGCTGTCGATTCAGAAGAGGCGGCCAACAGGCTGCGACGCCGGAAAATTATCATCAGCGTGATTGTGGTCAGTGTCGGCGTGCACTTTCTCGGAGGCATCGGGGCCGCCTTTTGGATCATGGCGCGGTATTTTGACAAGCCGAAGGCGTCCTTCGAGGTCAAGCAGCCGGTGAAGATTGATCCTGAGGAGCGCGAGCACCGCATGGAAGTGGCCCAGTTGGAGTCGCTGCGGCCGAAGCCCGTGATGAACAATCGCATCCAATCTCTGCGACCGACCGAATTTGCCCTCCCGGAATTACCAGACCTGCCGACCGACCAGGCGATGCCAATCGACACACACGCACTTATTGCGGACAACATGGACACCCTCAGCATGGCCAGGACAGGTCAAGGCTCAGGCCCCGGGGGCGGTTTTTTTGGCGGCAGTGGAAAGGCTGGCAGCGGTTTCCTGGAGGGCACCTATTATGATTTCAAGTTCTTCGAGAATGGAAAGCCGAGCGGATTGGGTGAAGGCGGGCTGATCGAGTTGCTCGGTCGGTTTGCCAATAGCTGGGATGCCTCCATTCTGGCACCATATTATCGGGCTCCGCGGAAATTGTACGCGACACGCATTGTGATGCCGGTGATGGAGGCCGAGGACGCACCGAAGGCCTTCAAGGTCAACAAGCCGGGCAGTTACTGGGCCGTGCATTACAAAGGGAAAGTCGAGGCCCCGGAAGCGGGGACTTATCGGTTTGTCGGATTGGCCGACGATTTCTTGCTGGTTCGTTTTGGTGGACGGCTTGTCTTGGATGCCTCCATCGGCGAGGTCGCACCCGCCGGCCGGGATGGCGATCTACGGTTGTTTGCACCCTTCTTTAAAGAGGGTAAACATGACGAGGTTTATCGCAATATTATCCGTGGACACCGTGCTGGAAAGACGTTCGAGGTTCGTAAAGGAGGGGTCTATGATATAGAAATCGTCGTTGGCGAGAATCCTGGTGGCGAATTCTATGCCTTTCTTTTCATGGAGAGAGTGGGGGCAAATTATGCCAAAGATCCACAAGGTCAGCCGATAGTTCCCTTCTTCGAAATGATTGAAGGCGAGAGTGCCAAGCGAATGGATGGAAAGGTCCCCCCGGCAGCCGGGACGACAGAATTCTGGAAGCCGGTTCCAAGCACTGAAAGCCTCGAGCGATCACGTTTCTCGCCGTGACGCGCAAATAAGCCGCGGGGATGCAGTCCTCGATGAGTTTCTTGGACGGCGGGTGGTGGCACAAACGACCTCCCAGGAAAAACTTATAAAACGGCACAACCTTTGGTTCCGGCACCGGCAGTCGTCAATGACTGCCGTTCCCGCAGACCGCTATGGCGCAAATTGACGGTTGTTAACTGTGCGCCATTTGTAGGAAGGGCCCAGATCGGTGGGGTCACCCGGCCAGGTGGTGGCGAAGTCCGGGATGGTTGTGTCGTTGGGATTGATGTAACGCTCGGTGAGGCGGTTGGTGTTCCAGAATCCTTGCGCCCACGAGTCAAAGGCGCTCTCAAATCCACCCGACCCCGGACTGGCAGAAACGATCTCTCCTTCGGGCACCTTGTGGATCAAACGCGAAAGCCGCCGCTTTGAAGGCGACTACATGATCCGTCAACAAGACCTCGTGGAGCAGACGGCGTTTGAGGATGTCTTTGCTCATGGGGGCTGGGCCGTGGATCTCCACCCTGCGGATGGCGTTTACTCCGAGCTTTCCGGCTGCACCCAGTGGCACTCAAAAGGCGTCTATGGGATTCCCTACCGCTGCCACTACAGCAAGAACATCAAAAATCTCTTCCTCGCCGGACGGGTGATCAGCGCAACCCATGTCGCCTTCGGTTCCACCCGCGTGATGGCCACTTGCGGTGCCGGCGGTCAGGCCGTGGGCATTGCCGCCGCCGTCTGCCGGGAACGCGGCCTGGCACCCCGCGACCTCGC
>JBGSPC010000091.1:0-3583 GCA_041738805.1 Terrimicrobiaceae bacterium
CAGGCGCGCGAGGTTTTCGGTCTGCGGCCAGTCGCCAATGGAGTCGAATCCGGTATCCGGTCCCAACTCACGCATCATCCGGGAATTGTTGCTGCGCAGGGCTCCAAGGTGCATCTGCTTCGTCCAACCCCGCCTCGCGTCAAGGTGGCCGAAAAACAACATCATAAAACCAATGAATTTCTCGGCATCCCCCGCACTGGCGGCTTCCCCGGAAAGGGCCCCGGAAAAAATTTTGCGGGCCTTTTTCTCGGAGGCGAAGCGCCCGGGGCAACGGGCGAGGCCATGGTCGGAAAGCCGTCCACCCAAATCATGAAAGGCGTCGTGCCGGCTCTCAATAGCGGCAAGAAACCCCTCGAAACGGCTGCAATCGACCCCACTGGCCTGCTCGAGCGCCTCAACCCAGTCGCGAAACAGGCGAGGTTGGTCGACACGCAATGCTTTGTCCGGGCGGAAGGTCGGATAAACCCGGGTGGAAGAATGGCCGGACGCCTTCAAACTTCGATGCGCTGCGAGATCATCGCATGGGTCGTCAGTTGTGCAGACCACACGTACGTTTGACCGCTCAAGCAGGGCACGGGTCCGGAAGTGAGGCTGGGCAAGCAACTCATTGGCATGGTCCCAGATCCGGTCGGCACTGGAACCGTCGAGCAATTCTCCCACTCCGAAAAACCGGAGCAGCTCAAGGTGGGTCCAGTGGTAGAGAGGATTCCTGATGGCCATGGGAACCGTGCGCGCGAAGGCAAGAAACTTGTCCCGCGGGGCCGCGTCGCCGGTACAGAGGGGTTCGGGGATCCCATTGGAGCGCATGGCCCTCCACTTGTAGTGGTCCCCTTCCAGCCAGACTTCCGTCAGGTCCCGAAACTGGTGATCCGCCGCGATCAGGGCGGGGGGGAGGTGACAATGATAATCAAAGATCGGCTGGTGCTTCGCGAAATCGTGGTAGAGCCGCCGCGCCGAACCGGAGTGGAGCAGGAAATCCTCGGTAATGAATGTGTTCATTGCCAAAGAGAAGGACATAAAAAACGGGATCCGCCAAGCAGCTTGTCGGGATTGGAATCCGAGGCCGCAATGGTTCCGGAGTCCGGGGGGGGTTGGAATGCGCACTTCCACGACAAGCTGCTGAACATCCGCTTCGCGGAGGATCAAAGGCTATAAACGGCCTTTCCATCGGCACAACGTGCCGGTTTCAGCCGCCTGTCCGTTGGGTTTTCCTTCCCCGGCTGATCAAAGCACCCTCAGAACGTCATATCGACTTTTCTCAGTGAAAAGTCTTAAGCGAGGCACTGGGAATTGAGGCTGAAACAATCGAGACCAGCAAGCCGGGAACATGCCTTGCCCGGCCTGAGTCGGTGCCTCGCTAGCCCTTGTTTGCTTTTTTCAGCAGCGGCAGTCCGGTGCGCTCGTTTTCTGAAACGAGGTAGCCCTCCGGAAGTGCGTCTATCGCGCCTTCACCCGGCTGCCCGGCGAAGAAATAGAGGGTCACTTCCTGGCCACCCTTCAGCTTCTGGAGCCTGGAGTGAAGATGGTAGATTTTTCCGGATTTCTTGCTGGCGACGCTGAATGCCATGGCTCGTTCGGGGTTGGGGGGACGGGTTTGTGCGAAAAGCGTGATTCAGGCGAGGCCTGCGGCAGAAAGTGTCTTGAATGCCCCGTTTTTTGAGATGGTTTTCAAGGCACGGGCAGTGAGCTTGACGGTGATGAACTTTTTGAGTTCGGGCACCCAGACGCGTTTTGTCTTGAGATTGGGTGAGTGCCAACGCGGGGTGACGGCGGTGACGTGCATGCCGATTCCCCCCTTTTTTTTGGCCAGACCGCGGCGGTGGATCGTGGATCCGCGCTTGGGTTTGGCCCCTGTGATGTCGCATTTACGGGCCATAAAATTAGAGCGCGGATCTTCTTTCAGATCCGGCGAAGCGTCAAGCGGCATTTTCTCCGGTTTCCTTGCCGAAGCGGGACGCCCACAAAAATGCCAGGCCGATCAGGACAAGAAAAACAGAGAGAAACTGGCCGCGCGTAAGATCTCCAACGAGGGGGGAATCGGGCTCCCGGTAAAACTCACAGATACTTCGAAGCAGGGCATAGCCGATGAAGAACACCCCGGTCAGTGTGCCGTCACGCAGCCGGAACCGTGTTCGAAGAACCCACAGTACCGCAAAAAGCAACACTCCCTCCAGACCCGCCTCGTAGAGCTGCGACGGGTGTCGCGGGGAAAGGGTCGCCGCAAGTTGTTCACGGAGTTCCGGCGAATCCCTTACACCCTCAACGATGGCTTGGACCGTCCCGAAGGAGGGGTTGATCGCCGCTGCCTCGGTCACAGCGAGGCCCACCATTTCGGGCTGCGCATCGTAAAGTTCTTTGGGAAACTGGATCGCCCAGCCCACGGATGTCGTGCGGCCGTAAAGCTCGCCATTGATAAAATTGGCGACCCTTCCAAGAAAAAGCCCGACAGGTGCCACTACAACCAGGTTGTCACCCAGATTGAGCCAGGAAACATGATGCCTGCGCGCAAACCAAAGGGAATAGAGGGCAAGGCCTATGATTCCCCCGTGTGCAGACATGCCCCCTTCGTGCAGCCGGAAAAAACTCAGCGGGTCGGCAAGAAACCCGGGCAGGTTGTAGAAAAGCATGTATCCGAGACGTCCGCCGAGAATCACCCCGAACAATGCCCCGCCAAAAATGAAGTCTCCCACCTGGTCCGGCCGCAGCTGACTGAGACCGCGCCGCGCAAGGTGCCGGTAGATTGCGTAGCCGATGAGAAAAGCAGCCAGATAAGCGAGGCCATACCACCGGATTCCCCAATTTCCGCCGAACCGGACGAGGAACGGGTTCAGATCGTGAACGTAGTATGCAAGGGTCAGCATGAATGGTTTGGGATGCTTCGCGGCAGCAAACTGTCGGTCATCATTGCTCCGGGCTGATGAGGGAAGCGAGGCGGCATTTCAGCCGGAAGAAGAAATTGGCCTCGTCGAAAAGCGAAAGATCCTCCTCCTTCGCGTTGGAAAAATCGTTCAACAGCATCTCCTCGACCTCCTTGGCAAAAGTCCGGTCTTCCACGGCCACAGCTGCCTCAAAGTTGATCATAAAGGAACGGTAGTCGAAGTTGATCGAACCGACGATGGCAAGGTCGTTGTCGGAGAGCATCACCTTTTGATGCATGAACCCCGGTCCGTGCCGCCAGATGCGAACCCCGGCCTCCTTCATCTGAGGATAAAACGTGTAGGCGGAGAGCCAGGGCAAGGTGTGGTCTGCCTTGCCGGGAAGCAGGAGCCGCACATCAACTCCCCGCAGAGCAGCATGTGCGAGCGCCGTGCGCGTGGCCGGGTCGGGCACAAAGTACGGGCTGGCGATCCACAGCCTCTCGCGGGCGTCGTGAAGAACCTCCAAATAAACGGCCGGAGCCGCCCGCCAAACCTCCGACGGTCCGGAATCAAAGGCAAGAACCCGCTGTTCACCAGAGGAAACGGGATTCACCTTGAAAGAAAGCACCTCCTTCCCTGCATACGACCAATCCTCAACAAAAGGCACCAACATCGCCACCACAGCGGGTCCCTCGACACGCACATGGGTGTCCCTCCAGGGACCC
>JBGSPC010000104.1:0-2880 GCA_041738805.1 Terrimicrobiaceae bacterium
CGATTTTCAACCGGCTGATAACATCCAGATGAGCGCCAACTCTTAAAAACGCCGCTTCGTGTTCTCTCCCGGGACATAAAAAAAGACGTCCCCTGACCAGGGGGACGTCTTCGGCATTACTCACATGTAACGATCTGACCACAAACATGGTCCGATGAAGGTCATATCAGGGAGATCCTACATGGAAGGGAGAGACAAACCCTGAGCGTTTTCAAGTGAGAACTACCAGTTTTTAGGATGCACGAACCACCACCAGCGGTCGGTCTTACTGTCGAATTCCAACTGCCAGCTACCATCTTCCCAGACCAGGCTGGATTTTCTCCATCCCAGGGGGACTTGTGGATAGGGATAGAAGGGACCGATGTAAGGGAAGGCTGAGGCAGAATACTGTTTAGGATAAGAGACCTGTGCATAGTTTGGATACGCAGCATAGGTTGGCCAAGAGTGCTGAGGCAGATTAGGTTGATTGTAAACCTTGTTGGTCGCAGAGGCCTGATAGCTCGGAGCACCGCCCATCGCTGGGTCCATCATCGGCATGCCTTGAGAATACGAGGCAGGCTGCATGGGTGGGCCAGAAGGTTGACCATAACCTTGTGGTTGACCATAAGGGCTGCCTTGTCCATAACCGGGAGGAGGCATCATCGCCTGTTGACCCATCATTTGCTGAGGGGGCATCATGCCTTGGGCCATTTGTGGCTCTGTCATGTATGGTTCAGCTAACTGAAGTTGATTGTCGACACCCGAGACGCCTGGGATCTGAGAGATCGTCTGCTCGGCCATGTAGCGTTGTTGAGGAGAGAAAACAGCTCCATGAATGGTCGCAATGCCATCTTTGAAGCGAATTTCCATATCCTGACCCTGAATACCGGCCATTTCCATGACGGTCGCAATTTCCTGGGCTTTGGCTTGATTGCTCATGCCAACTGGTGGAGCCGGGGCAACAGCTTCCGGAGAGTAACTGGCCTGTGAGACCGCTTTACTGCTAAAGGCCTCATCGCCAAAGAGAGCTTCTTTCATGTTCGCTTTTGGCGTGGCGGCTTGTTGAGTACGAGCCAAATCGCCGTAGCTGACTTGTTGAATGACTTGCTCTTGCGGGGCTGCAGCTTCCATGACGACCAGTTCATTGCGAACTTCTCGTACACCGGGATGCGCCTTGAGGATTTGAGTCACGGTTTCGCGTTGTTGAGCGTTCAGAATCTTTCCTGAAATGCTCGCGACACCGTTTTCATAGGTGATTTTAACTTTTTCGCCCGAGAGTTTGGCCTGTTTCAGTTCGCCGGCCAACATATTGGCGACTTGCTGATTGTCCACAGCCGGAGCAGTGGCAGCGGCGGGCGGTGCCGCTTCTTTTTTAGAAAACAGGCCGGCCATGGTCACGGTTGGGGTCACGGCCAACACCCCGACGGTCAGTATCCACTGTCGTTTGAACAGCATGGGTAAGGTCTCCTCCATAAGTCTCACAGCGATTCTCGAATCCCTGTGCCGTTGTCCTACGGAAAAATGGTGCAACGGTGCGTTGAGTAATGCGTTGTCTTCAATACGAGTGATTGTCTTGATGAAGACCGCTTGTGGCTGATCTCTGATCCTCTGATAGTGGTCAACTCTTACCTTTAGGGAAGGCTTTTCGACCAGACATCAGACAAGACACTTGCTCTTGATATCGGTTGGATTGGGAGGGTTATTCCAAAGATTCTGAGCGTATCGACTGGAAATCTGGAAAGTTCTTGACGGTTGTAACTGAAATGACGCCGGGAATGGTTGGAAATGGGCGCTATGGGTTGAGTGGAAAGACTCTGGGCCGCGAATCGACAATTTCTGACATCAACACCAACATCACTTCAATTCACCACAGGCCCACCCGATTCCCCTTGATGCAAATGACGAATTTTGCGACCATCCCGCCGCTCTATGAGCACGTGCGTCTTGAAATTCCTATGCCCCCATGGCGATGATCGCTTTGCATACATACAGTCGACTCCTCTTAATCGTGTGGTTGTTGGTCGGAACGATCCCCGCAGGGTGTTCCAATCCAATCAGACGCGCTGCGCTACCGCCGGTGGGGAGTCCATTATTTGTGCAGACCTCCAATGAAGAAGCGCTCTGGGAACGAACAATTGATGTCCTGCATAACTACCTGTTTGAAATCGAGCGTGAAGATCGCTTTGGACGCGTGATCGAAACACAGTTTAAGGTCGGCTCGGGATTATTCGAGCCGTGGCATCGAGATTCGGTGGGGCTGGCTTCCCGCACCGAGAGTTCTCTGCAATCGATCCGACGGAAAGTGCTCGTCTATGTGACTCCTGCGGAAAATGGAAGTGGTTATTTTGTGACCGTGGAAGCCGTCAAGCAGCTTGAAGATCTCCAGGGAGGACTGGCAGCCAATTCGACCGGGGGAGCAACCTTTTCGGAAAACCAGCCTCTCAAGCGCGACCTCAACTACGTCGTCGGCCAGACACGACCCTCCGGCTGGATTCCACAAGGCCGAGACCTCCTGCTCGAGCAGGAAATTATCGCCGAACTGCAAGCAGCCTACAGTTCGTAGTTTCCGGATGGTTTTAAGACCTCGCTTATTTTCCTATGCTGGAAATCTAATAAATCCGCGCGTCTTGACGACTGAGGCCCCCATGTCTGAAGCCATTCAAACTCCTGAACCTTTCCGCGAAAAATGGCTCGGCGACGACTGGCTCGCTGTCTGGCTGGGCGGAATGATCCTCCTCGTTGCGTTGCTGGGGACGCATTATTTATCAACCTATAAGACCTCTCAGGTCAGCGTTGAGAATCCGCACGAAATCGTGGTCTCCATCTCTAACCCCCTCAAAGCCTGGACAGGCAAACCCGGAGGTTGGAAGTCCTCTCCGTTCGAAGCGTTCTCCAAAGCCG
>JBGSPC010000113.1:0-8649 GCA_041738805.1 Terrimicrobiaceae bacterium
CCCCTGTGCTCCAACTCCACGTGCACGATTTCCTTTTCCCCACTCTCACTCCCCACGTACCGATACCCTCTTATTCCTATTTTCATTGCTCCCATCTTGCTCCTTTTCTTCCCTCATCCCCATTGTTTGATGGAGAGCCGAGATTTTACACGATGGATCATCAGAAGCCGTAACAAGCCTGCCACGACGGTAAAGACGAAACCGGTGATGGCAATCGTCGTCAAAACCGAAGGTGTTCGATCCAGATTGTCTGCAAGAATCAGAATGCCAGATCCCAAAATCAATGACGCTATCACCAGTGACGATGAGATGTTCATGCTCGCGCGTTCGACTTCGTTGGTGAGCCGGTCTAATCCCATATGGATAAGCTGGAAACGGATTCGTCCGTCTTTTGCAGCGTTGATCAGGTCGCCAAAGTCCGCAGGGAGCGTTTCCGCCAACTCGCCGAGTGAGAGCAGGGTGTTCTGTGCGCGGGTTCTGAGTGCTTCAAATCCGTAGCGGCGGCCCAAGGCCTTTTCCAGAAAGGGTCGAACATAGCTTACAAGGTCGAATTCTGGTGCAACCTCTTCGCCAACACCTTCGATCGTGGTCACCGCTTTGATCAGATATACGACGTCTGCCGGGCACCGAAGGTGATATTTCCGCAGGAGAGCAAAGAAATCCGTGAGGACCAAACCAAGGCGAATTGATTCCAGAGAGGCTCCGCTGAATCGGTCAATGAATTTCCAGACATCCGAGCGGAGAGCCCGATCTCCGATCATGTGAGGCTCTGCACCGGAAAGCTCAATGGCGACACGGACGACGCTTTCCAATTCCTTATTTACTGTGCCGTGAACGATCTTGGCAAGCAGCTCCATCGTCGGCGGATCAATCAGTCCCGTCATGCCACAATCGATGAAGCAGAGCTTCTGCCCTTTGAGGACGAAGATGTTCCCGGGGTGAGGATCTGCGTGAAAAAATCCAATTTCCAAACATTGCCGGAATACCATGTCTGCGCCGTTCCGCACGATTTGATCGCGCTGAGTACGGGGCAATTTTGCCAGGTCTATTTTCGCCAGCAAATCACCTTTGACATGTTCCAAAACAAGAACAGACCTTGTGCTGACAGAATCATAAACACGTGGAAATGTGATGTTCGGATTGTCCTCGAAGCTTGCACGCATCCGGCGTGTGGATTCTGCCTCGATGCTGAGGTCTGTTTCATGACTCAACTCCATCGAAAATTCATTGACCACTGCCAAGGCGTCGAAACCGAGGTTTTTGAGGTATGGCTGAGCCAACCTGGCGAACTGTCGCAACAGTGCCAAATCCGCCGCCATCTGTTCCCGAATGCCCGGCCGGAGAATTTTAAGAACGACCTGTTCCCCGCCAGTCAGTTCCGCGGAATGCACTTGAGCCATGGACGCGGCCGCCATGGCAGTTTCGTCAATTCTCCGGAATTCCGTCTTTAGCTTGGCGCCGAGTTCCACCTCCAGAACTTGCGCCACTCCGGTTTCCCCCTCCCAAGGAGCCGGGGGCACGTCACATTGCAATTTTTTGAGCTCGTCCACCCACTCCGTCGGGACGAGATCCGGACGAGTGCTCATGATCTGCCCGATTTTGATGAATGTTGGACCCAAGCTCTGCAAGAGGAGCCGCACCCGAACGGGGATTGATTCCGAGACAGTCGATGACGAAGAAGGATGGTTCATCCGCTTTTTGTGTTGGCGGTTTAGACCTGCCTGGCGGACAAACTCTCCAAACCCGAATCGCACCAACCCGGCGACAATCTCGGCACCTCGCTGCGCGGTCGCAATGATGGGAAAGCGGCTCAGGGCGAGTCCCGAGCTCCCTGCGGGCTTAGGGTTGCTTGCCAGAGCAATATCTTTCCTGGTTATGATGTTGCGGCCTTTTGTCCGCCGCGCACTCCGCCGATGGGCCGTTTTTCCGAAGGAGTCTTCCTTCGTTACCTTGGAGACCGCGCTCATGGCACGAGCACTGCAGCACCTTCAAATCTACCAGTACGCAGATCGGCAATGGCTTGGTTGGTCCGATCCAGAGGATAAGGCGTGGTTTTGGTGATGATCCCAATCTCCGGTGCTTGCCGAAGAACATCCATGCGGTCCTGCCGCATGAGACTGGGATCCGACAGGCGTTGCCGCTCTTCCCAAAGAAGGAAATAGGGAAAGCTCGGGATGTCGCTCATGTGGATTCCCGCACAAACGACACGCCCCCCCCTTGCGGACTGCATGCAAAGCCACTGGCACAAAATCACCGACCGTCGCAAAGATGATCGCTGCATCGAGGGACTCGGGCGGTGTTTCATCGGATCCTCCCGCCCAGTCCGCGCCAAGCTGTCGGGCGAATCCCATTCGGTCTTGGACGCTCGATACCGTGCGCACTCATAGGTTGGCATTCCCGACTGTGTGGCAAGTGTTGCCGAGGGGAACAGCCCATTTCCGGACATCAAAGTAAAAGTCCTTTACATGACCCGCATCGCCATCGGCAGTGCCCAGCGTTTTTCCGTAAAGCTGATTGAGGCTTCTCAACATGGATTTTGAATCAATTGTCTTCTGATGTGCGCTCTCGGGCCGCTTGGAGCATTTGATCGTGCTTGGCCTCAGCGATACCTTCAGCCACAAGCCTTTCACTATCGCTCCGCCCCTCATCATCCTCATCCTCACTGGGGGACTCAGGCATCTTTATCCCGATGGAGCCTGGCACCGGGTCCCATCGCTCGGATTCGGGAGCGGATTCGAGAACCGTCTCCCGAGGATCCATCTCTGGTTCCCCAATCAACTCCCGCTTTGCTGTATCCCAATCAGTAATCGAAGTTTCTTGAGATGGGCGCCCGTCGATTGCGGCTATTTCAACGGCTCGCTCTCGAACCATTCCTCTTGTCACAGTGCCGATGCCTACCGAATTCTCGGTCAGCACTCCTTGTTTTAGTGGGTTTTGTTTCATTTCCTGGCTTTGGTTGGCGGCTTTGCCGGCTTTCGCGAAGGGACGGGTGATTTCAGTCCGAAATGTTCATCATTGAAGTTTTCCCAATCGGCCTCACAGAAGGCACCCGCAAAGGGTGGTGGGATACCTGCAAGAGCAGATTTGCGATTTCGGGCTGTCTTCTCGGGCTCCGTCCCAGAGTCTTTGCCGGACAGGCCAACTGACGGTGTGGTGGGCTTTTTCATGTCAGGTGGCAATTTCCAGCTTCAGAATAGCTGTTCCACAAGGTGAGGCCCTTTTGGTTTTCAATTTCATAAAAGCACATTGCTGCAAGGCGGAGGAAAGCACCAATACCTTGATTCTTAGGCTTCGATGCCTTTTGGCTATTGGCTCGCAAGGTGCTCGGATTTTTCAGAGGTCTGAAATCACTCCGGGCCTAAAAGCGGCACGCAGCGCGTTAAGGACGGAAAAAACGTCAATGACTTCCTGAATGACAGTGCCGCGATGATCGCAGTCTGGAGCTGCCAAATTGCAGCGACAGTCTTATGAAGATCTTTTGGATCGCACTTCATATTACCCTTCGGGTTGGGATGGTTTTTCAATTCAACATTTTGCAAAGCAGCCAACATTTAACCAACTGTGTCAGGACGACGTATCCCAGGACGGTGACAACAAGGATTGGCCAGTAAAGCCAAGGCAACGGCGCAAAGCCCAGAAGTGTGGCTGCGGGTGACGTAGGAAGCCAAACCGCAATGGCTATCACAAGGAAGGTCGTCAGGGTGAGTTGCCAGCTTGCGCTCCCCCTGAATAAACGGCAGCTTGGTTAACCATGACCAAACAAGCCCACACATCATCAGTGGTGAATGAAAGCACCGCCAGAGCGTGCAAAAGGAGGACCAGCTAATTTCGTGCCGCCGGCAGCAAACGCCAGAGCCAGCCGTGATGCTTTTCCGAGAGGACCACATTTGGGCCGACTTCATCCAGTCGTGTAGCCCCTTCCGCCTCGGTCAATCCCCAGACTCTCGTCTTCATTCTCGCAAAGACTGCAGACGTTTCGAGATGTGCGGCATCCGTGATAATTGGCGAAAAATAGATGGGCTTATACGTGCCGATCTGAAGCACTGCTACGACGGGTAGCCAGGAGAATTGAGCATGACGCATCAGATCGACAAAATGCCCGATATCGGCTCTGTTCAGAACGACAATAATCACGCCTGAAAGAATCAGCAGGCCAGCAATCCTGGGCTTGAACGATCTCCCCTTGGTTTGCGATTTAAGAATCAGGTTGGGCGTCTTTGGAGCAGCGCATTCTGTCTTAGTCAGGCCGGTCTCTCAACGGTGTGGCTTTGGCGATGAGAATGCCAAAACCCGTGCCGCTCCGAGTTTTCTCGTTGACCGCGGAATCGGTCAGTATAAGCGTCGTCCCTGGTGTGACCAACGCCCGAACCTCGGCAAGAAACTGCTCATCAATCCCGATCCTTTTTATGAGTTTCTTGATATTTGGTGCGCGGCCTCCAACGCTTACAGTTGATTGCCATTCATGCCGGCCTGTTGCGTCGACGTTGGCCAAAGCCGAATAGACAAACGACCCCATAAATCCGCTCAACCCCAGAATAGCAGCTTGTCCAATCTCAATACCGTTACGATAGACATATACGGTACTATCGGCGCTGCTCATAATAATGGAAACGGGGCCTCTTGGTGAACGATCTGGCATCCAAATCGCGATTCCCGGGGGTACCGCCGCTCCCGGGCTGACAGTAAAGATCAATCCAGGTTCTTTTGAGCTGAAAGGAGTTGATTCCCGATCTGTGATGACCACCGTTGTTCCAGTGTTTGTCACAGTATAAAGCTGCCGCGCAAAATCCAGAGGCAGACGCACACAACCGTGCGCAGCGGGGTATCCCGGAAGGTTTCCTGCGTGGAGAGCCACACCGCCCCAAGTGAGCCTCTCCATGTAGGGCATCAATGCACCCTGATATAGATTAGAGCTGTGCCAGGCATTCTTCTGGAGAATAGTGAAAACACCAGTCGGCGTCGGAAATCCTGCCTTTCCCGAACTAATCGTGGATCGCCCGATACGCACGCCGTTGCGATACACATAGAGCTTTTGTGCCTCGAGGCTTACGACAACAACCACTGGGCCCGAAGGCGAAATCTCCGGCTTCCATACGTAGTCGCCGGGAGCCTGAATATCCGTGAATGGTTTTCTTTCGTGGCCTTTGGTTATACCCGCACCACTTGACTGGACTGCAACGGCACAGGAGATGCTGCCGAGAAGGAAGAAAACAGGGAACCTAGCAAGAAAGCGGGGACTGGCACGTCGACGATTGAACGCAACATCCTCGTTGGAATAGGCGATTTTCGAGGACTCACTCATTTACGGCTTTTCGTTGCGGCCAGTGACGAAGTCTTCGCCTGGCGCTCACCCCGGTCTTCCCGCACGTCGCGAGACTGCTTGATATTCGGGTCTTGTCTCACGGACTTCACTACAATTTCCTTCTGGTTGACCCCGAGTTTGTGCTGAGGATTCTTAGCGAGGATCTTCATTTTTCAGTGCCCTTGATTATCCATATTCTCACCGACTCCTTCTATTGTAAGCAGATCATCAACATTTGTAACTCCTGGCGCGGACCAAGCTGTTCTTTCGGCCTCCGCACGATCCGCCCGAGTGCTAACGTGGCCGCGGAGAGTTACGTTACCTTCATTGGTCTCAACCCGAATATGACTGGCATCAATCGCCGCGCTGCGCACGAAGGCTTCGGAGATGCTGATTTCAACACCATTCACGCTGACTTTTGGTTCGATTTCGATTTCGTTCATAATCCCTTTGATTCCATTCATGGAAAGCAGTGCCCTCTCAGCCTCACACCGCTGATAATGAGCTCCAACGGACCCGCTGAGAGTGATCCAGCCATTGCAGACCATCACTTTCACAGTTTCCGGCACAGAAGCATTCCATTCCAAATGATTGATTGCAGCCTGGGCAATATCCTCGTCCGAGCATTGGTTCGTGGAAGGCCACTCCACCTCAATCTCGTTGGCCACAGCCTTCACATTCTTTACGCGCAGAGCTGCGCCCTCTGCCGCCCACTTCTCCCACAGGCTGTTGACCCGGCCATCAAGTTGAACCACCTCGCCATTGACTGTTACACCGACGTGCTCAGCCTTGATACTGGGATCCCAGCGCAATTCTTGCTCAACTTCGTTCTGTAGACTTTCACTTGTATTCATATGCTTTTGTTATTTTTATTTTTTGCTTAGGTGATGTTGATGATTCCCAAGCCGCGATTACACCGGCTCTGGTAGGCTCTGGATGCAGGAGCAAATCGAGAGTCGCCTCCAGTGATGCGGCAGATCTGCGATAAATTATCCTAAGTTTCGAATGATCTGGCTGGCGATTCGATGTTGCACTCATTGCTCTAATTGGTTTCTCATTCGTAGAATCACAGATTATGCGATTCTAAAATATGGCATTGCGGATGGAAGCAGGATGCTACGAGACAGTCATTTATCTTTGACGACTTGAAACGTCAGCTCCTTCGACCGTCATGGTATTGCTGACGGCACTCACTCCAAGAATATCGCCCGCTATTTTTGTGACCAATGTCTTCTCAGCCTCATTTTTTGCCATCCCGTTGATCATCACAGCGCCATCTTTTGTCACAACTTCGGTGTGGATGGCGCTGGTGGAGCGGTGCCACATCAACGATGTTTTGATTTGGGCGGTGATGGAGGCATCATCGATCTTGTGCCCAAGGGTTTCCGGTGATTCCCGCATTTTCTCAGTGACTGTCATTTCATTTTCTACCTTTATGACGCCCGCAACGTCTGCCGCGTATTCTGCCGTCAGTTCTTTTTGTGCCAGATTCGAAGCTTCCCCCCGCAAGGTCACGATTCCCTCATGCACAGCAACATTTGTTGTTTTGGTGCTAACATTAGGATGTACTAAAAGCAGAAAGTTTACCTTCATGGCAATCAAGTCATCAGCCAGTTCGAGTGGTGTTTCGGTTTGAAGGGTCAAGGCATTGTTGACACTTTTTACTCCGGGCAGATTTTCCACTGTCTTTTCAGCCAGGGTCACTTTTGATGTGTCTGAAACAGTGCCGGCCAATGTCACAACTCCATCCTTGGATTCAATTCTGACCAAATCATCAGCAAGATAGGTTTTGAAGATATAAGAGTCTTCCGCCGACGCGGTAATCCGGGCGTCGGAGTCGGAGGAATTTGACGAAACCCCGAACACTGGTGCGCTTAATGCGACAAAACATGCGAAAGCGAAGAGTGGCCTTACCCAGATAATGGGATCTGGTGGATCTGTCTGGATCAGAGACGAGTCGCGGCCATTGGCGTTATGGGGTGTTGTCATGAGGCTGAATTTCATCATTGAATACAATCCTCCAAAGATTTGAAACCAGCCAATACCTTGTTGGTATGAAATCAATAGCCGCCGGGTATTGAACGGACAAAAGCGATTCCCGGCCTCTGCGATCGTCTCTGCAGATGCTCCGTCATTTTGGGGATAAAGAGCTGTGCACCGTCCTTATCAATCACCTGGAGAAAATAGCCCTGTTGGTAAAGCAACCCAACACCCACAACCGCCACACCGAGATCGCCGGCGGCTTTCAATTGAGTATGCAACGCACTTGAGTTCGCTTTGAGGGCGGGCTGCCGAGACCACGCCGGTCTATCCATGGCCTGCTTCTTGGCCAGCAGAAGATCATCCACACTACGACGGAAGGCCGGATCGGATATCACTTTCTGAATCTTTTCACATGACGCTGTCTGGAGAACGCTCCAAGGGTTGCTGGGCAGCTACTGGAGTTCAGGATTGAGCTGCCTCCATACCATGTCTGTCGCATGACTCCGGGACCACCACATATCCAAGCCCAGCTCCTTCAGGATGCCATAACCCTTGACAGTGTCGCGTCGGGGATCGGAATAGATGAATCACGCATGGATGACAAAAGAAGTTGAACCTGCTCCCCAGGCTATTGCGTTTTGGACAGATCCAAAAACGACTGCACATCAATCTGCCACAGGATATTTTTTTCCGGCAAACAACATTCGATTTGGCGAACACTTGTCTTCAAAACCGTGTATTCAGAGCCGGACCCGAATTCCTTCAGGAAATAGGCGTGAGATTTATCGACGACCATTTCCCAAACACGTTTCTGCTCATGCAAATTCTCCAACACAGCTGCCGGGCCTGACAGGTTGAGAATAACGCCCAGATCCTGACTCGAGAACATCCAAGCTACGGTTGGCTGATTGGCAATATGACTTAGCTTTCTGCTCCTCGAAGAGGTCAGCGTGTAGATGTATGGAAAATCCTGAAAGGCAAGCGTTGCCATCCATCTGGCGTGAGGATGGTTGTTCCCATCAACGGTGGTCAATACCCCGGCATGTTTTCCGTCGATGAGACACTTCGCAATTTTTACCACCTCCTCGAGTGTCTCAGGGGCAGTTCGCACCGATAAATCTGAAATGGGAAGTAGGCGGGGTGTATCAATTGTTTCCATGATTTGTGTTTTTTGTTTCGCTGTGAGGTAACTCAAGAACACGGCGGACTGATCTTGCGATCATAAGCTCCTCGTTGGTGCGGATGATGCGCACCGTGCACCGCATGTCTTCTTTCGAAATCACCTCCGCGTGTGCCGTGTTGCGCGACGGATCGAGTTCTATCCCAAGAAAACCAAGCCCTTCGCAAATCCGGGCGCGGACTGG